>DATHPT010000126.1:0-7495 GCA_035483615.1 Solirubrobacteraceae bacterium
GAACGAGATCCCGCGAGCGACCTCGGCGAACTGCTCGAGCATCGCGTCCATTCGCGGCGAGTGGAACGCGTGGCTGACCTGTAGCCGCTTGACCTTGCGTCCACGCTCTCGCCAGGCGCCCGCAAGCTCGGATATGACGTCCTGCTCGCCGGAGAGCACTACCGCCGCAGGACCGTTCACCGCAGCCAGGGCAACCTGTTGCTCGCGTCCCGCCAGCGATTCCAGCGCCTCCTGCTCAGACGCCTGCACAGCGATCATCGCCCCGCCCGCCGGCAGCGCGCCCATCAGCCTGCCGCGCGCCGCCACGAGCCTGCAGGCGTCACCGATCGAGAAGACCCCGGCCACAAACGCGGCCGAGAGCTCGCCGATCGAATGGCCCAGCAGGTAGTCGGGACGCACCCCCCAGCTCTCCAGCAGTCGGACGACTGCCACCTCGAATGCGAACAGGGCCGCCTGCGTGAACATCGTCTCGTCGAGCAGAGACGAGTCGGGCGAGTCGGGCGCGGCGAACATCACCTCGAGCAACGGGCGCCCGAGGTGAGGGTCGAGCTCGCCGCAGAGCTCGTCCAGAGCATCCCTGAATCTCGGGAAGGCCCGATAGAGCTCGCTGCCCATGCCGGCACGCTGGGCTCCCTGGCCGGTGAACAGGAAGGCGATCCGCTTGCCGGAGCTCACGGTCGCCGCCTGAATCGAGTTGGGCGAGATCTCCCCCGCGGCAACGGCCGCCAACCCTGCCAGCAGCTGCTCGCGTCCCGCTCCGAGCACGACCGCCCGATCTTCGAGCTGGGCACGCGCGGCGAGCGAGACTGCGACATCGCTTGCGCCAAGGCGCTCATCGGCCCGCACGAACCCGCCCAGGCGCTCGGCTCCGGCCCGCAGCGCAGCGACGCCACGCCCCGATATGACCCAGGGAACCAGGCTCTCGCTCAACTCCTCGGCGCTGACACTCTTCTCTGCGTCTGGGCTCGCCTCGCCGTCCGAGCCCATCTGGACATCCAGGCTCTCACCGAGTCGCGGGCTCTGGCGTGTCGGGTCCTCCCGGGCGCCGGCCTGCCGGTCGACGGGCGGCTCCTCGACGATCACGTGCGCGTTGGTGCCGCTGACTCCGAAGGAGGACACGCCGGCGCGGCGGGGCCTCCCACTGCGCCTCCAGGGCGCCGGCTCGACCAGCAGCGAGACCGCGCCCGCGGACCAGTCGACCTCGGCAGAGGGCTCGTCGACGTGCAGCGTTCGGGGCAGGAGCCCGTGGCGCATCGCCATCACCATCTTGATGACGCCGGCGACTCCGGCCGCGTGCTGGGAGTGGCCGATGTTCGACTTGATCGAGCCAAGCCACAGCGGACGATCCTCGGTGCGATCCTGGCCATAGGTCGCAAGCAGCGCCTGCGCCTCGATCGGATCGCCGAGCACCGTGCCGGTCCCGTGCGCCTCGACCGCATCGACCTCGCCGGCCGACAGTCCGGCGTTGGCAAGCGCCCGACGGATCACGCGCTGCTGGGCCGGGCCGTTGGGCGCCGTGAGGCCGTTGCTGGCGCCATCCTGGTTGATGGCGCTGCCGCGAACGACCGCCAGCACCCGATGACCCGCGCGTCGCGCGTCGGACAGGCGCTCGAGCAGCAGCATCCCGACTCCCTCTCCCCAGCCCGCTCCGTCGGCCGAGGCGGAGAAGGACTTGCTGCGCCCATCGGGGGCAAGACCACGCTGGCGGCTGAACTCCACGAATGGATCGGGCGTGGCCATCACCGTGACGCCACCGGCCAGCGCAAGCGTGCTTTCGCCAGAGCGCAACGAGCCGCAGGCCAGGTGCAGCGCCACCAGCGAGGACGAGCAGGCGGTGTCGATCGACACGGCGGGGCCCTCGAGGCCGAAGGTGTAGGCGACCCTCCCGGACGCGACGCTGCCGAAGCTGCCCGTCAGGCGAAAGCCGTCGGCCCCCTCGGACTCGGCCGCGCCGCTTCCATACGCCGAGGCGCCGATGCCCACGAACACGCCCGTCTGGCTGCCATGCATGGAGTGGGGATCGAGACCGGCGTCCTCGAACGCTTCCCACGAGGCTTCAAGCAGCAGACGCTGTTGCGGGTCCATCGCCAGCGCCTCGCGGGGGCTGATCCCGAAGAAGCCGGCGTCGAACTCGCCCACGTCGTGGACGAAGCCTCCCTCTCGCGCATAGCTGGTCCCGCGACTGGCGGGGTCGCTGTCGAAGAGGGCGTCGAGATCCCAGTCGCGGTCGGCCGGGAACGGCCCGATCGCGTCGACACCCGCGGCGACCAGGTCCCACAGCTCCCGGGGCGAGCGCACCCCGCCGGGATAGCGGCAGCTCATTCCGACGATCGCCAGCGGCTCCTCCACCGCACCGCGGATCGAGAGCGCATCCGAGCACTCGACCTTGACGCCCGCCAGCTCGCCCAGAATGAGATCCACGAGCGCGGCCGGCGTGGGGTGATCGAACACCAGAGTCGAGGGCAGCCGCAGACCTGTCGCGGCGTTGAGCCGGTTGCGAAGCTCCACCGCCAGCAGCGAGTCGAACCCGAGCTCCTTGAAGGCTCGATCGACGTCGATCGCGTCCGCGGAGGAGTGTCCGAGCACCGTGGCCACCTCGCCACAGACGAGCTCGAGCGCGATCCGCCGGCGCTCCTCGTCCTGCGCACCGGTCAATCGCTCGCGCAACGACCCGCTCCCGGCCGGTTGGGACCGGCGGGCCCTCATGTGCACGAGGTCGCGCAACAGCGCCGGCACGGCACCGGACCCTGCCTGCGCGCGGATCCTCACCAGATCCAGGCGCACCGGCACCACAAGCGCCTCACCCGCTGAGCAGCCCGCGTCCAGGAGCTCGAGCCCTTCCTCGGAGGTGAGCGCCCCGACGCCCGTACGCTGCACCCGCATGACGTCGGTATCGCTCAAACGCTCGGTCAGCTCGCTCAGCTGGGCCCACGCCCCCCATGCCATCGACACCGCCGGCAGGCCGCGTGCCTGGCGGTGGGCGGCCAGCGTGTCCAGGAAGACGTTCGCCGCGGCGTAGTTGGCCTGTCCGGGCGTGCCGAGCGTGCCGGCGGCCGAGGAGAAGAGCACGAAGGCCTGCAGGTCCAGGTGCTCGGTCAGCTCGTGCAGATGCCAGGCGGCGTCGAGCTTGGGGGCGAGAACGCGCTCGACCCGCTCACCGGTGAGGCCGCCGAGCACCCCGTCGTCGAGCACCGCCGCGCAGTGAACGACCATGCTGAGCGGACGATCCCGTGGCACGCCCTCGAGCGCCGCCTTCAGCTGTTGGCGCTCGGAGACGTCGCACGCCACAATCGTGACCTCGGCGCCCAGCTCGGCCAGCTCCGCCTGGAGGACGCGGGCGGCGGGCGCCTCACAGCCCCGGCGGCTGAGCAGCAGCAGGCTGCGCACGCCATGGCGCGTCACGAGGTGCCTTGCCACGAGCGCCCCGAGCTCGCCTGTGCCACCCGTGATGAGCGCGGTGCCGCGCGGCTCGATCTCAGCCGGCAGCCTCAGCACGATCTTGCCGACGTGCCTGGCCTGGCTCATGAACCTGAACGCCTCGGGAGCGCGACGCACATCCCAGGCCCTGACCGGCAGCGGGACCAGCGCCCCGCGCTCGAACAGCTCAAGGATCTCGAGCAGCATCTGCTGGATGCGCTCGGCGCCGGCTTCGAGGAGATCGAAGGCGCGATACCGAACTCCGGGATGCTGCTCCGCCACCCGCTCGGGGTCGCGAATGTCGGTCTTGCCCATCTCGATGAAGCGACCGCCGCCCGGCAGCAGCTCGCAGGATGCGTCCACGTACTCCCTCGCCAGCGAGTTGAGCACAACGTCGACGCCGCGATCCTCGCTGGCGTGCAGGAAGCGCTCCTTGAAGTCAAGGTCGCGCGAGGACGCGATTCGCGCGTCGTCGACGCCCAGGCTCCTGAGCGCATCCCACTTCCCGGGGCTCGCCGTCGCCCACACCTCGGCGCCGAGATGCCGAGCCAGCTGCACGGCCGCCATGCCCACGCCGCCTGCCGCGGCGTGCACCAGCAGTCGCTCGCCACGCTTCAGCTCTGCGAGATCGACCAGTCCGTAATAGGCCGTCAGGAAGGCCCCCGCGAGGGACGCCCCGCGGGTGAACGACCAACCCTCCGGCATCGGCACGACCATGCGCCTGTCGGCGACGACGACCGTTCCGAAGGAGCCGAGCAGCAAGCCCATCACGCGGTCGCCGGGCTTCAGGCCCTCGACGGCCGCCCCCACCTCCAGCACGACGCCCGCGCCCTCGCTGCCGATCAAATCCTCGCCTGCGCGCAGCGACACTAGGCCGAGGGCGACCACCACGTCGCGGAAGTTCAGACCGGCGGCGCGCACCGCCACGCGTATCTCGTCCGGCTTCAGGGGAGCCGCGGCGTCGGGCGCCGCCACCAGATGGAGATCTTCGAGCGTGCCTGCGCCGCCCGCCTGCAGACGCCACTCCGAGACGCCGGCAGGCGGCGTGAGAGCGGGCGCCGAGCCCACCGGCGCGAGTCGCGCGGCGAGCACCGCACCCTCGCGGATCGCGAGTTGGGGCTCCTCGGTGGCGAGCGCTCGCGCCAGAGCGCCCCGGGAGGCGTGCTCGCCGTCGAGATCGACGAGCACGAAGCGGCCGGGATCCTCCGCCTGCGCAGATCGAATCAGGCCCCACAGCGGAGACAGCGCGAGATCGACCTCCTCGCCCGGGCGAGCAGCCACCGCGCCCTGCGTGACCAGCACCAGCCGCGAGCCTGCGAAGCGCTCGTCGGCGAGCCAGGACTGCGCCAGCTCCAGCGTCTCATGAACGGTCGCGTGGGCAGCGGCCACGGTCGCGAGCGCCGGTCGGGTCGCGTGGGCGGGTCCGGAGCCTGCAAGCGGCTGCCACGGGCAGCCGACCAGCACGAGCTCCGGAGCCACAAGACCCTGCTCGACCGCCTCGCCGAGCGCCGCCAGGTCTGGATAGGCGTCGATGCTCCCGTACGCCGCAACCCCTTCCGACTCGACCGCCGGGCCTCCTCCAGGTTCAACGTCGGGCCCTCCCGCCACCTCCGCGACGCCCGCGCCGAGCGACGCCCAGGCGCTGGTGGAGACCGGAGAGGCCGTGGGCGCCACCACCCAGTCGACGCGGAACAGCGAGTCGCGCGCGCGTCCGCGACGAGCTCCGCCGAGTTGCGCCTGGGAGACGGGTCGCATTCTCAGGGAGCGCACGGCGAGCACCGGCGCGCCGCCCGGCTCAGTGGCCACCAGCGAGACCGCATCCTGCGCTGTCTGTGAGACACGCACCCGCAGCGAGTCGGCGCCGGTCCTCTCGACAGACACGCCGCTCAACGAGAACGGCAGCCGCACGCCGGCCTGCCCGCCGGCGACAGCCGCATCGAGCAGGCTTGCCGCAAACCCGTGCAGCGCCGAGTCCAACAACGCCGGATGCACTACGAACAGCGCGGCCTGCTCCCGCTGATCCTCCGACAGCGACACCTCGGCGAAGATCTCTGTGCCCAGCTGCCAGGCGGATCGCAGCCCCTGAAACGCGGGACCGTAGTCCAAGCCGAGCTCAGCCAGGCGCTCGTAGGCCGCGCCGGTGTCGATCGGCTCGGCGCCTGGCGGTGGCCAGATCGCCCCGCCCAGCTCGGCCCGCTCGAGGTCGAGCTGCCCGCGGGGGACGAGCGTGCCGCTTGCGTTGAGCGTCCATGTTTGCTCGGTGGGCCCTTCGATCGCCCTGGGCTCCGCGGGCGCTGGCCGCGAGTAGACGCTCACGGATCTTGCCCCCAGCTCGTCCGACTCGCCGACGACCACCTGGGTCTGGATCGCCTGAAGCTCCTCGAGCACGAGCGGCGCCTCCAGCGTCAGCTCCGAGATCGCCTCGCAGCCGCAACGTGCGCCGGCGTGCAGCGCCAGCTCGATGAACGCGGCGCCCGGCAGCAGAGCCATTCCCATCACGGCGTGGTCGGAGAGCCATGGATGACTCTCGAGCGAGAGGCGTCCTGTGAGGATCAGACCGTCGCCGTCGGCCGGTGCGACCGCGGCGCCCAGCAATGGATGATCTGCCTCGCTCAGACCCGCAGAGCCGATATCGGCGCTTGCCGAAAGCGGCTTGTGCCAGTGGTTGCGGCGCTGAAAGGCGTATGTCGGCAGCGCCACCCGGCGAGCCGCCCCGTGGCGGCACGCCGAGCTCCAGTCGACCGCCACCCCCCGCACCCATGCTTCTGAGAGAGATGTGAGGAAACGCAGCGGGCCTCCCTCGCCACGGCGCAGCGAGCACACGATCGCCACCTCCTGCCAATCGCGCACCGGCCCACCGGACTCCTCGCGCGACGGCCGTGCGGACTCCTCGCGCACCCGCCGATCGGACTCCTCGCCCGGCGGCCGAGCGGACTCCTCGTGGCTCTGCGGCTGGGGGGTCGCCCGCTGTCCGAGGAGCGTCTGCTCGGCGGTCTCCCCCAAGCCGACCGTCAGCACCGGGTGCGGGCTGAGCTCTATGAACCGGCGGCGACCGTCCTCCAGCAGCGCGCGGGTGGCCGCGTCGAACCGCACGGTCTCGCGCAGGTTGCGATACCAGTAGTCGGCGTCCAGCCCAGCCGTGTCGAGCAGCCCGCCGCTGACCGCCGAGTAGAACGGGACCTCGCCCGTGCGCGGGTCGATTCCCGTGCAGCCGTCGAGCAGCGCCGCGCGGATCGTCTCGACTTGCGGCGAGTGCGCGGCGTAGCTCACGGGGATGATGCGCGCCCGGACGCCGTCCTGCTCGCATTGGCTGTGCAGTTCCTGCAAGACCTCGAGCTCGCCCGACAGGACCACCGCGGAGGGCCCGTTGACCGCCGCGACGCCGATCCGCCCGGACTCCGACCCCATCTGCCCGGACTCCCACGAGGCGAGTCGTTCGGTGATGCCCTCCAGACCGAGCGCGACCGACATCATGCCCCCGCGCCCTGCGATCTCGCCGAGCGCGCGTGAGCGGACGGCGATCACACGGGCGGCGTCTTTCAGAGAGAGGGCGCCGGCGACATGGGCGGCGGCGATCTCGCCCTGGGAGTGGCCGATCACCGCGGCCGGCCGCACGCCACACGCTTCCCACAGGCGCGCCAGCGACACCATCACCGCGAACAGCGCCGGCTGCACGACATCCACGCGATCCAGCGACGGTTGGCCCGGAGTGCCCCGCAGCACGCCCTCCAGCGACCACTCGACGTGCGGCGCAAGCGCCATCTCGCAGCTGTGAACGTGCTCGGCGAACGCCGCGGAGCTGTCCAGCAGCTCGACGGCCATTCCCTCCCACTGCGAGCCCTGACCCGGGAACACGAACACCACCCCACCACCGGCATCGTCTGTCCGTCCGCGTACGACAGCCGGTGTCGAGCGGCCGCTCGCAAGCGCGTCCAGGCTCTCCAGGAGCCCGTCGCGCTCATCACCGAGGACCACCGCGCGATCTTCGAAGGTGGGACGTGAGAGCAGCGAATGCCCGACATCGCCCGCGCCCAGTTCTGGGTCGCGGCGCACCCACTCGAGCAACCGCCGCGCCTGC
>DATHPT010000127.1:0-13670 GCA_035483615.1 Solirubrobacteraceae bacterium
ATCATCGACCATGGCAAGATCGTCGCCGAGGGCACGCCGATCGAACTGAAGGCCCAGATCGCAAACCAGACGGTCGAGGCGGTCCCCCAGGATCCCGGCGACCGCGAGCGTCTGACCAGCGTTTTGCACCGCTTTGGGCCCGAGACGGCGGCCTCGGCGGGCGGCGTGGCCGCCCAGCTCCCCGAAGGCGCCGGCGATCTGGCCGAGATCGTACGTGTGCTCGACTCCGAGGGGCTGAAGGTTGCGGACCTGCGCCTGCATTCCCCCACCCTCGACGACGTCTTCCTGGCCAAGACGGGACGCTCGCTCGAGGGCGCCGCCGACAGCGCTGAAGAGCAAGACAAAGACGCGACGTCCGCCGAGCCGGCCGTCGCGTGAGCGCCCCGATCACAGCGCAGATCGGCGCGCTCGCCAAGCGCTCGACGCTCAAGACGCTGCGCCAGCCCTTTCAGATGTTCCCGATTGTGTTCTTCCCGGCGATGCTGCTTGCGGTCAACGCGAGCGGTCTTCGAGCCGCGACGCGTCTGCCGGGCTTCCCCACGAGCTCCTACATCTCCTTCGCGATCGCGGTGGCGTTCATCCAGGGCGCCATGTTCTCGCTCATCAACACGGGCACGAACCTTGCCGAGGACATTGAGAGCGGCTTCTTCAACCGTCTCGCACTGACCCCGATGCGCCGGCTGTCGCTGATCGGCGGGATTCTCGTCGGCGTGGCGGTGCTCGGCGCGCTGCAGTCGGCCATCTACATACTGATCGGGCTGATCGCCGGCGCACACCTGGCAGCCGGCAGCTGGGGAGTGCCCGTGCTGATCGCGCTCGGCGCGCTGGTGGCCACCGCCTTCGGCGCACTGGGCTGTGTGGTGGCATTGCGAACGGGCTCGGGCGAGGCTGTTCAGGGCATGTTCCCGCTGTTCTTCGTGTTCATCTTCCTGTCCTCGAGCAACCTGCCGCGCAACCTGCTCACGACCGGCTGGTTTCATGCGGTCGCCACTTGGAACCCGGTCTCCTATCTGATCGAGGGCTTCCGCAGCCTGTACATCGTCGGCTGGGATGGCACCGCGCTGGTGCGCGGCTTCGCGGTGGCGGTCGGGCTGCTCGTGATCGGCCTCGCGCTGATCGCCGTCACGATGCGCGGGAGGCTCCAGCGCACATGAAGTCAGAGCACGCCGAGTCGAGCGTATGGGGTGTGGCAGGAGCGATCGTGTGGCGCGGCATGCACACCTACACGCGCAGGCCAGACCTGTTCATCCCCTCGCTCGTGTTCCCGCTCGTGTTCTTCGCCAGCTTCGCCGGCGGGTTGTCGGCGCTCGGCTCGGTGCCCGGCTTTCATTTTCCGGCGGGCTACACCGCATTTCAGTTCGTGTTCGTGATGCTCCAGGCGGCGATGTTCTCGGGCCTGTTCACCGGCTTCACGATCGCGTTCGACTTCGAAAGCGGGTTCGCGCGGCGACTGATGCTCGCGGCCGGCGACCGCCGTGGGATCGTGCTCGGCTATGCGCTGGTGGCGCTCTCGCGCGCCGCAATCACCCTGATCGTTGTGACAGGGGTGGCGCTGATCTCGGGCATGCAGATCACCGGCGACGGGGTCGATCTGTTCGGGCTCTACGGGCTGGCCGCTCTGCTGGTGCTGGTGGGCTACGGGTGGGCCGCAGGGGTGGCGTTCCGCTTCCGCTCGATCCAGGCGGGCCCCCTGATGCAGACGCCTGTCTTTCTGATCCTGTTCCTCGCGCCCGTGTACGTGCCGTTGGCGCTGCTGAAGGGCTGGATTCACGCCGTGGCAAGCGTCAATCCCGCCACCGCGTTCCTTGGCGCGGGGCGCGGACTGATCTCCGGTGTGCACGATCACACGTGGCTGGCCTACGTCTGTGCGATCGCGCTGATCTTCATCTTCGTCGTCTGGTCGCTCGCGGGCCTGCGCGCCGCTGAGCGCTCACCGTAGGCTCGCCGCTCACTCCGATTTCGCCTTCTTCGCCGAACGGAGTTTCGGCTTCAGCTTCGCGTTCGGCCCGTTCGCGGCGCCGTTCCGCGGCCTTGTTGGCGGCGTGGGCGGCCGTGTTGAAGTAGTCGGCCAGGCCACGCTTGTGGGCTGTTTTCAGGCGCCCGGGCAACGGCTCGCGCAGCTCGTCGCGGATCGCCCGCTGAAGTTGTGCCGCCAGTTTGTCCTCGAGCGGGCTGTTGCCGGCTTCGTTGCGCAGCTCCATGCGCCCCTGCTGGGTGCTGTAGTCATACAGCTCGGTTTCCCGGCCCGCTGGCAGCTCCCTGATGCTGCCCGGCAGAAAATCCGAGTAGGTGGCGTACTTCGCTTCGGGGGTGCGCAGCGCGACCACGTGCAGCGGCGCCTCGGCCGCATACGGTTCGATCGCGAACTCGGTCACCGTCTCGTCGGTGGCGTGCAGCACATAGGGACGCCCCGGCGCCCCGGGGTCGCGCAGCATCGCAGAGAGGTCATGGCGGGAGGCGATGTGGGAGTAGTGGCTGTCCTTGCGCCAGGCCGATGAGCCGGTGGCGATGTCGAGCATCAGCGGAGCAACGTCAACGCTCGAGGTGAGCCCGCTGCGCGCCTGGGCCGGAGCCTGGGTCAGCTCTCCACGCAGGTCCCGCACGATCAGGGGCACCCTGATCGCCTCCTCGTAGGCTCCCGCGCCCTTGCCGCGCATCCCGTGGGAGGCCCCGTACTCACCGTGGTCGGAGGTGAACAGGATCACCGTGTTGGCCGCAACGTCGGGTCGGCTGGAGAGCGCGTTGAGGACGGCGCCGATGTGATTGTCGACCTCCCCCAGCAGCTTCAGATAGAGGTCCAGGAACGGCAGCCATGTCTGTTCGAGCTGGGGGCCGCTGTAGGGGACCGTGCCGAATGACGCCTGGGCGGTGTCCTGCAGCGAGCGCTGCAGCTGGGGCTTGCCGCGGGCGGCCATTTCTTCGGGTGTCTCGAAGTTCGGCGGCAGTTCTCCCACAACGCTCGGCGGTTCGGCCTCGGCGGCGAAGCGCTCGCTCCAGTGGTACCACCAGGCGATGTCGTGAGGGTTCACGAACGACACCGTGGTGCACCACGGGTCGCGCTTGGGGGCGTGGGCGAACCACTTTTCAAACTGGGAGACGATGTGCGGGTCCACCCGCCATCCCTGCCCGGGCGCCCCGTCGGGCGAGGGGAACGTGCCGCCGGCGAAGCCGTAGGGCTCGAGCGCGCCGGCGTTCTCGTAGGTGTCCCACAGGTTGTCCCCGTGGGTGAGATGCCACTTTCCATACCAGTAGGTGCGGTAGCCCTGCTCGCGCAGCATCGTCCCCCAGGTGGGAAAGCCCGGGTCAAGCGAGCTGCCTCCCGTGATCATGCAGCCGGTCTGGTGGGTGTGCAGACCGGTCAGCAGCGCCGCGCGGGCGGGCGTGCAGTCGTTCGCGGCGGTGTAGTGGTTGGCGAAGGACACGCCGCCGTTACGCAGACGAGCCAGGTTTGGCATCAGCGCAGCTGCGGCGGGGCTCGCCGAGAACCACTGGGGCGTGCGCAACTGGTCGACCATCACCATCAGGATGTTCGGCGGCTGGCGGCGTTTTGCCGAGCGCACACCGGAGGAGCGTGCTTGCTTGTTGCCCACGCCACCGGCCCCCACGCGCGCTCGCTCGCTCGCTCCCGCAAGGCCCGGGGTGACATCCTTTGAGATCAGGTCGGCAAGCGCGGCGCCCCCGCCCGCGATCGCCCCGCCCGCCAGCAGCCCGCTCTTGAGCAGCGTGCGCCTGTCGAGCAGCCGCCCAGGGAACGAGCCGGGAGGCGAGTCTCCAGCGACTCCACCCGCCGGCGAGCCGGGCGGCGCATCTCCAGCCGTCCTACGGGCAGATGAGGCGGGCGGCGTATCTCCAGCCGCCCCACGGGCCGACGAGTCGGACGGCGTGTCTCCACTGGCCGGCCGCCTTTCGGCGTCGGTGTCGGTTGCGGGCTGTGGCTCTTGTGGATCTTGCTCGGTCATCGGTGTCTACCGGAGGGTCCCCTGGCATCGGCGGTCGCTGCAGCGCGAACGCTATCCATCCCCATGTTTAGCTGAGATGAGCATTTGTTGGGCAGCATTGGGAACCTGACGGACGTCAACATCCTGCGGTTCAACCGCGGCGCTCCTCGCTGAGCGGCGTCCCCTGCTCATCGGCGGCCTGGGCCGGCGGCCACGGTCCGAGCCAGTCGTCACGGGCGCCGTCCATGGTGATCACAGCGCCGGAGAAGAAGTCGCCGGCGGGCGATGCCAGATAGGCCACCAGCCAGGCGAACTCCTGCTCTGTGCCCATCCTCCCCAGCGGAATCGTGTGGCCGATGCGCTCGACGATCGCCTGCGGGTACTTGGTCAGGAGCGTCTGGGTCTCGAACTGGCCGGCCGCGAGCGCGAGCAGGCGGATGTCGAAGCGGGCCCACTCCACCGAGAGGGTGCGCATCAGGTTCTCCACAGCCGCGCGGGCGGCGCCGCTGTGGGCCATGCCGGGCATGCCGTTGTGGGGGGAGAGGGTGACGCTGAACACCTTGCCTCCGCGCCCGGAGGGGATCATCGCCCTGGTGGCCACCGCGTGGGTTACCAGCCAGGTGCCCTCAACGTTGAGCCGGATCACGGTCCTGAAGCCCTTCGGGGTGATCGACTCGGCCGGCGCCAGGAACTGGCCGCCGGCGTTGTTGACGAGCAGGTCGATCTGCCCGTGACGGGCAAGCACCGCGTCCACCATCGCATCGACCTGTTGCTCCTCACGGATGTCGCACACCCTGGCGTCGATCAGCCCGCGGGTATCGGCAGCCACGGTCTGCAGCAGCGGCTCTTCGCGGCGGCCGCAGACGATCACCCGCGCGCCGCAGCGGGCAAGCTCGAGCGCAGTCTCGCGGCCAAGACCACTGCCGCCCCCGGTCACGATCGCGACCTGCCCGTCTAGCAGCGACGGGGAGAACAGTCGCGAGCGGGCCTCGACGGCGATCGGACCCGAGCCGCTGCCCGCGTGCTCCTCTCCGCCGACGCCGGCGGCCGGATCCGGGCTCTCGGGCTCCACCGGCTAGCCCGCTTGTGAGCTGGGTCGCACCAGCAGCTCGTTGATGCTCACGTTCGGCGGCTGGCCGATCGCATAGAGCACTGCCCCCGCGATGTCCTGCGCTTCGAGCGGCGTCACGCCGTCGAAGCGCCTCGCCATCTGCTCGAGCACCTCGGGACGGTTGTGCATCTGCAGCTCTGTCGCGACCGCGCCTGGCTCGATCAGGGTGACGCGCACGCCGATCGGCACCGCCTCCTGGCGCAGCGCCTCGGAGAACGCACCGATGCCGTGCTTGGTGAGGTTGTAGACGCCGGAGCCGGCCCTGGCCACCCGCCCGGCGACCGAGCTGACGTTGACGATGTGCCCGGAGCCCTGCTCGCGCATCAGCGGCAGCGCGGCGTGGGTGCAGTAGAGCACGCCGAACACGTTGGCATGGATCATCCTGCGCCACTCCTCGGTGGGGGCGCCCTCGATCGGGCCGAGCAGCATCGCGCCCGCGTTGTTGACGAGCACATCGAGCCGCCCCAGCTCGGAGTGGGCGCGCTGCACGAACGCGCGCGCCTGGTCCTCCTCACCGACATCTGTCTGCACCGCAAGCGCCCGGCCACCCTCGGCGAGAATCCGCTCGGCCAGCTGCTCGACGCGCTCGATGCGCCGTGCGGCAAGCGCCACCGCCGCCCCGGCCCTGGCGCAGGCCAGCGCGGTGGCCTCCCCGATCCCCGAGGAGGCGCCGGTGATGGCAACGATTTGGTTTGAGAGATCTGTGGTCATGCAGGCCAGCTTAGGGCCTCGACCAGCCATCCAGAGCGTCCATTCATTGAGCACGACCCCATGTCCCTTGTGGAACGCCCCCAATCGACCGATGGCCCGATATATGGCGCCCGCGAACGGGTAGAGCCCTGGGTGCCACCCATTCCAGACCTTTTGCCACTGCGATTGCGGAACATTGGGCCGCCCTCGCGGGTTATGTCCCTGCGGGGAAGGTAGCTGTGCAGGACATGTCGAACGTCAACTGACTGCTCAAACAGGAATGGTTGACAACGCAACTATCGCGACGTATAATTCCGACTCCAAGCATCGGATTAGAGAGAACGCTCATGCAAGATTCCACCACAAAGCCCACCCCCACACTGGATTTGACAGCCGAGAGCTTCATTCCGGAGTCCGTCGATCAGCTGCTCGCGCACTCGCGGCGCTACCCCCTGCTCACCCCCGAACAGGAGATCGAGCTGGCTCAGGAAATCGAGCGCGGTGACCTGAGGGCCAAGGAAAAGCTCATCAACTCGAACCTGCGGCTGGTTGCGTCCAACGCCCGCCGCTACCAGAACCAGGGGCTGCCGCTCGCGGATCTGGTCCAGGAGGGCATGCTCGGGCTGATCAGGGCCAGCGAGAAGTTCGACTGGCGCAAGGGCTTCCGCTTCTCCACCTACGCCACCCTGTGGATCAGGCAGGCGATTCAGCGAGGGCTCGAGAACTCCGGTCGCACGATCAGGCTGCCCGTGCATGTGGCTCAGCGCTCGCGCAAGGTCGGACGCGTCGAGCGGGAGCTGTCGGTCAGGCTCGGCCGCGAGCCGACGCTCGAGGAGCTGGCGGAGGAGACCGGGCTGCCGATCGAGCAGGTCGAGGAGGTGCGCCACCAGCGCGCTGCGCTCGTGAGCCTCGATCAGCAGGTCGGAGACGACGGCGACACCGCCCTTGGCGACCTGCTGCCCTCCGACGCCGAGGCGCCGGAGGAGACGGCCTGGGACAACGAGCGCGAGCGGATCGTGCACAGCGCGATCGCCAAGCTCCCGGACACCGAGCGGACGGTCTTGACCCTGCGGTTCGGCACGGGCCGCGAGGAGCCCCAGACCCTGACGGCAATCGGCAAGCGTCTTGGCTTCTCAGCCGAGCGGGCCTCCCAGCTCGAGCAGCGGGCGCTGAAGAAGTTGGCCGAGTCGCCCGAGCTGGCAGCGCTCCGCGAGGCCGCCTAGCAACACCTGATAGCCGCCCGGCCTGCCACGCCTGTGCTTCCCGGGATCAGTAGGTGTAGCCCGGGTAGCTCGGTTCTGGCGTGGTCGGGGCCGGGGCGCTCGGCGTGCTCGGGGTGGTGGGCGTCATCGGCGCAGCCGCGCTGGCGGACCCGGTGACGGCGTGCCAGGTTCCACCGAAGCTTTCAAGGCCCTGGCCGTTTGCCTGGCCCTTGGCGTGGTCTTCGGCGTAGCGGTAGAGCGGCAGGCCACGCAGGGTGACCTGGAAGCTCCCGTTGCTGCGACGCAGGATCCCGAGCGGGCCGTGCACGCCGGGGCCGGCCTTGAGCTTGGTTTTGCTCGATGGCACGGTCAGGGGCGGCCAGTGGCTCAGGCATTCGCTGCTCTTGCACAGCAGGTGATGGGTGGTCTCGGGGCTCAGCGCATACAGCGTGCGTCCCTGCGCGTTGACCACCACCGTCTCTTTGAGCGTCGAGTTGGCGGCCGATTTCACGGTCGTGGCGCCGGCGCCCAGCGCGACTGTGGCCAGCAACGCCAGCAGCAGCGCCGCGAGGGTCCCGGCGGCCGCCAAGCCTGGCGACCGCCTGAGCGCGCGTGAGCCCAACCGGACAGACGACGTTGAGCTGAGTGGGCGTGTCATTTGACCGTCAGCGTCCCTTCCATGCCGGCCATGCGGTGACCGGGGACCGAGCAGTAGAACTTGTAGGTGCCGGGCTTGAGGTTGACTTTGAGCGTCTTGCTCCCACCGCTGAACGTGGGAGTGGCGCCGACGCTTGAGCCCGAGGAGGATTCGATCGTGACGTTGTGGCCGATCGGAGAGGAGTTCGTGAAGGCGATCGAGACGGCGCCTGCCTTGGCGGTGAGCGACGTGGTGTTGTATTTCAGCTGGCCTTCCGGGTTGGCTTCGAGACTCAGAGAGCTGCTGCCGGTGGCGGGGGCGGCGGTCGATTCCGTGGTGGCCGGGGTGGTGGCGGGCGGAGTGGTGGCGGCAGGAGTGGATTCTGTGGAGCTGCTGCTTTTCGAGCCTCCGCAACCGGCCAGCGCGAATATTCCAACCAGCGCGAGCAGTGGAACGATCGAGATACGCCAGGGCCTTGCTTGGTCTGCTGTGGGTTGCCTCACGGCTGGTCCTCCGTCGATTAGGGGATGCATCACAGTAAGACGTTGCCCGGTCTGAATCCTTCCCACACTGGGTATGCATCTCTGCATGTCGGCAATGCAAATAAGGAGGAACGGTGGAAAAGACGATGTGGGAGCGTGCTGTCGATCTGACGATCGCGGTCGGCGAACGCGTGCTGGCGCCGATCGAGCGCTTCATCGGCAGACGCTCGTTGGTGGGCGATGCGACTTTCTTCTCAGAGGACCGCTTTCCGTGGATCGAGCAGGTCGAGGCCAACTGGACGGTGATCCGCGAGGAGCTCGAGCATGTGCTGGCCGATCGTGAGGCGTTGCCGAACTTCCAGGACATCTCCAAGGATCAGATCGAGATCACCGACGACGACAGGTGGAAGACGTTCTTCCTGTACGGCTATGGCTTCAAGGCGAAGCTCGGGGTGCAGATGTGCCCGAGGACTGCCGCCCTGATGGAGCAGATACCGGGGATGAGGACCGCGATGTTCTCGATCCTCTCGCCCCACAAGCACATCCTCGACCACCGCGGGCCCTACAAGGGTGTGCTGCGCTATCACCTCGGCCTGATCGTGCCGCGCGAGGCGGAGCTGTGCAGGATCAGGGTGGGCCAGGACATCCGCCACTGGCAGGAGGGCAGGAGCCTCGTGTTCGACGACACGTTCAACCACGAGGTCTGGAACGACACCGAGCAGACGCGGGTGGTGCTGTTCGTGGACGTGCTGCGCCCGCTGCCCTCCCCCTGGTCCCAGCTCAACCACCTGATCGTGAAGGCGATCGGCTATTCGCCGTTCGTGCTGGACGCGAAGCGCAACCAGCAGGCGTGGGAAAGGCGTTTTCTGGAGAGGAGGGGTGCGAGCCCGCAGCCCGCGGGCGCACCGGAGCGCGAGTCACCGCTCCCGACGGGGCGCTAGATCTCGCTGCTGTGCTCGTGGGCGGGGTACGTCGGGTCCGCGGGCACGGGGTCGTCCGGCGCTCGCGTCTCATCATTCGGGTCGGTCCCAACGCGCACAGCCACGTCGATGACCTCGGGGCGCTCTGCGCGCAGCTGCCGCGCAAGCGCCTCGGCATCGGCGAGCGTGGCGTTCGCTGCGAGGCGGACCTCCAGCAGCGCGCCCGAGGAGCCCTCGGGCGGTGAGGAGAGCGGGCTGCGGTCCGGCTCGACGTGGACCACCACGTCGCTGCCGGGGAGCTCGCGCTCGATCGCGGCCTCGATCGCGCTTGCGACCGCATGGCCCTCCGCAAGGTTCGCCTCCCCGGAGACCCCGACCACGATGTCGGCGAAGTGACGTCCTCCGACTTCGCGCATCCGCAGGCGCCGCAGGTCGATGTGCTGGGGGAGCGCTTGGATCGCAGCCCGTGCCCTGCTCTCGATCTGGCCGGCGGGCGCGGTGTCCATCAGCACGTGCACGCTGCGGCGCATCAGCCGCCCGGCGCTGAACAGTGCCAGGCCGGCCACCAGCAGCGCGGCGATCGAGTCGGCCTGGGGGTAGCCGGCGTGGACGAGCACCAGCCCGACCAGCACGGCGACGGAGCCGATCAGATCGAGTGTGAAGTGCAGGGCGTTGGCGCCGAGCGCCGCGCTTTCGTGCCGGTGGGCGCCACGGTGGGAGGAGATCGAGCGGGCTCCGTCGATCGCGATCACGACGACCAGCACTGCGAACGTGTACCAGTGCAGATCGACGGTCCCTCCGTGACCGCTGAGCCGTACGATCGACTCGGTCGCGATCACGAGGCTCGCCAGGATCAGGATCGCGCTCTCCCCCAGCGCCGAGAGGTGTTCGGCCTTGCCGTGACCGTAGGGATGGTCGCGGTCGGCGGGGCGCACCGCCACTCGCACCGCGAAGAACGTGAGCAGCGCCGCGGCGAGATCGGTGGCGGAGTGGATCGCCTCGGCGAGCACTCCAAGGCTGTTGGAGAGCAGGCCGACGATCAGCTTGATCGTGACGAGCACCGCGGCCGCCACCACCGAGGCGAGCGCAATGCGCTGTGGGGATGGCGTCTTGCCGGCTGTCATCCACACGCGAGGGTACCCGTCAGGCGGGCTTTCACGCCGAGGGCGCCGGGGCGCGGAGCAGCGATCAGACGCGGAGCAGCGATCAGATGTTCGACACGTCGAGGCCGGTGCCCTGCAGCAGGCTGTTGGCCTGGGCGTTCAGGATGGTGTACTCCCCGGTGAGGATCAGCAGCCCGAGCGCGATCATGATTGCCCCGCCGACCCCCACGATCAGCGGGAAGTGGCGTTTGACGACCGCCAGGGCGCCGCTCATGCGCTCGAACGCGAGCGCGATCAGCAGAAACGGGATCGCCAGGCCGGCCGAGTAGAAGGCGAGCAGGATCGCCCCGTGGGCGGCGGAGTCCGAGACCGCGGCCTGCGTGAGGATCGCCCCGAGCGTGATGCTCGTGCACGGCGTCCAGGCGATCGCGAACGCAGCCCCGGCCAGCAGCGGGCCGCCACGCCCCGCGAGCCGCATCAACGACTCGGAGTGCCACTGGAAGTTGAGCGCGTCGACAAACGGGGTGGCGAGGAACACGGCGCCCATCAGCACGATCAGCACGCCCCCGGCGGTGCGCAGGGCGGCGATGTGATCGTTAAGCAGCGAGCCGAGCTGGGTGGCGGTGAGTCCCAGCAGGATGAAGATCAGCGAGAAGCTTGCGATGAACAGCAGGCTCGGGATGAGCACGCGCCGGGCGCCCGCGTGCTGGATGTCGGCCGGGGCGACGCCGATGACCGTCGAGAGGTAGCCGGGCACGAGCGGGAGCACGCAGGGCGAGAGGAACGAGACGAGCCCGGCGGCGATCGCCACCGGGATGCCGACGCCCGAAGCGGTGTCGGCGCTCGTTCCGACGGATGCAAGGATCGCGTGCGCGGCGATCATGGCGCGGACTGAGCGATTCCCTCGCCCCGGAGCGGATGCGAGTCCTCGACTGCCGTCTGCGAGTGCTCGACCTCGGCCTGGAAGCGATGCTCGACCGCCGATCCTATCGGGCCTACCTGCTGCGGGCCTGCCTGCTGCGGGCCTGCCTGCTGCGGGCCTGCCTGTTGCCGGCTCAGCTCGGCCAAAGTGGCGCGCAGCTCGGCCACCTCCCGCTCCAGGTGCGCCACCCGCTCGGACAGGGCAGGCCCTTGCGGGGACGGCTGTCCTTGTGGGAGCGGCTGGGTGGCTGCGGCGATGCCTTCGCCGGAGACATGGGTGGAGATCGGGACGCCCATGTCCAGGCTCGACGAGGCGCCCTCCCCCAGCTGCTGGGCGTAGCGCTCCTCCTTCTGACCGGGGCGGCGGTCGAGCTGGGCCACCAGGCCGCGCCCGATCAGGGCCGCAAGCGTGTCGTGGACCTGGTCGAGTCCCGCGAAGGCGTGCATGCGCTCGCTGCGCTGCTTGAGCTCGCCCGGGGTCTGGGGGCCGCGCAGCATCAGCACGCACATGACGGCCTGCTCGTCGTCTGACATCGGCAGGGCTTCTGAGAGCAGGTGACGGTACTTCGGGCTGCGACTGCTGCGGCCGCTGGCGAGACGGGTGTAGCCGCGGCGCTCGAGCCGATGAAGCGCGTCGCGGATAATGGCGTCGTCGTACTCGACGACGGGCTCGCGGTTGGTCGCTTGGTTGCAGGCTAGGCGCAGCGAGTTGAGCGACAGCGGATAGTGATCTGGGGTGGTGCGCTGCTTCTCGAGCAGGCAGGCGAGCACGCGGATCTCGGAGTCGGACAGGTCCATTGCCCTCAATCCTACGATCCCGCGGGCAGGGATTCGCCGACGGCGCCTCGGGCAGCCACCTTGGACACCGTTTGAGGCAGCCCTCCATGCCCTCCAGGCGTGGCCATGCCCGGAGGGCGCTCTCAGGCCGACGGTAGAATCGGGTCGTGAGCGACACCCTGGCACGCCTGTCTTGAGTCATCAGCCCTTCGCCCAGGGACGCTCCGGCGAAGGCGGTCGTGGCTCCAAGCGCTCGCTACGTCCAGAGGACCTGCCTGCGCAACCCGTCTCGCTGCGTCGTGTGGGACGGCTGTTCCGGCCCTATCGCGCTCGCCTCGGGGCGCTGCTGAGCCTGATCGTGTTCACCTCGGCGCTGGAAGTCATCTCGCCGTTCCTGCTGCGGGGGGTGATCGACACGGCGATCCCCGAGCACGACGTGCAGCTGCTGTCGCTGCTGGTGGGCGGCATGATCGCCCTGTCGATCGTCACGAGCGTGACGGCGGTGGCGCAGACCTGGATCTCCAACCAGGTCGGCCAGCGCGTGATGCACGACCTGCGCGCATCGGTGTACGCGCACCTGCAGCGGATGTCGCTGGCGTTCTTCACGAGGACCCGCACCGGGGAGGTGCAGTCGCGGATCGCCAACGACATCGGTGGGATCGACGACGTGGTGACCAGCACCGCCACCTCGACGTTCTCGAGCGTCACGACGGTGCTCGCGACCGTGATCGCGATGTTCGCGATGAGCTGGGTGCTGGCCGTCTTCTCGCTGTTCCTGCTGCCGCTGTTCGTGTGGATCACGCGCCGTGTGGGCAACGAGCGCCGCCGCATCCAGTCGATCCGCCAGAGTCGCCTGGCCGACATGTCGACGCTTGTGGAGGAGTCTCTGTCGGTGTCGGGGGTGCTGCTGGGCAAGACGATGGGACGCTCCCAGGAGCTGGTGGAGCGCTTCAGGGGCGAGTCCAGCGAGCTCGCCGACTTGGAGGTGCGGGCACGCATGGCGGGGCGCTGGCGGATGGGGACCGTGCGGATGACCTTCGCGATCATGCCCGCCGCCGTGTACTGGGTCGGCGGCTATGAGATCTCCACCGGCCATCAGGCGATCTCGATCGGCACGCTCGTGGCCTTCACCACGCTGCAGACGCGCCTGCTGTTCCCGATCCAGTCGCTGCTGTCGGTGGGCCTTGAAGTGCAGACATCGCTGGCGCTGTTCGGGCGTATCTTCGAGTACCTGGACCTGCCGGTGGACATCCAGGAGCGCTCGGGAGCGCGCGAGCTGAGCGGTGTTCGCGGGGATGTGCGCGTGGAGGACGTGTGGTTTCGCTATGCGCCGGACTCGCCGTGGACGCTCGAGCAGGTCTCGGCGGAGATTCCGGCAGGCACCCGCACGGCGCTCGTGGGCGAGACCGGCTCGGGCAAGACCACCTTCGCCTATCTGGTGGCGCGCCTGTACGAGCCCGAGCGGGGATGTGTGAGCATCGACGGCACCGACATTCGCGACATGACGCTCGCCTCCCTGGCGGCGACTGTGGGGCTCGTCTCCCAGGAGACCTATCTGTTCCATGCCTCGATCCGCGAGAACCTGCGCTTTGCCTGTCCGCAGGCAAGCGATGAGGAGATCGAAGACGCGGCGCGCGCGGCTCAGATCCACGAGCTGATCTCCTCGCTGCCGGAGGGCTATGACACTCCGGTGGGCGAGCGCGGCTACCGCTTCTCGGGCGGCGAGAAGCAGCGCATCGCGATCGCGCGAACCGTGCTGCGCAACCCGCCGGTGCTGATCCTTGACGAGGCGACCTCGGCCCTGGACACCGAGACCGAGCGGGCAGTGCAGCTCGCGCTCGACGACCTCTCCCGGGGGCGCACCACGATCGCGATCGCCCACCGCCTCT
>DATHPT010000128.1:0-5149 GCA_035483615.1 Solirubrobacteraceae bacterium
AGCGACATCAACGGCATCTGCATCGGCATCGGCCGGCGGTGCCTATGTGCCACAGCGGATCATCGTGAAGTACGCCTCCACCGAGGCCGTGCGCGCCAGTGCCTCGCGAGCGTCCGCGGGCGGCGATGACCAGCCGGCCGAGGACTCCTCCACCACCCGGCTGCTGCGGCTGCCGGCCGGTGTCAGCATGGCCGGCGCGCTCGCGAGGCTGCGCGCCCGTAGCGACGTGGTGTGGGCGGTGCCCGACTATGTGGCCCACGCCACCGCCGTCTCGATACCGAACGATCCCGGCACCGGTCACGCCCCTGGCGACTGGCAGCAGCTGCAGTGGAATTTCAATGGCACGTTCGGGATCGACGCACCGCAGGCATGGTCCAATGTGGCGGCCGACGGGAAGCCGGGAGGCTCGAAAGTGGTGGTGGCGGTGCTCGACACCGGCGTCGCCTACGCCAACCGCGGCCGCTACCGCCGCTCACCGGACTTCAGCAAGTATTCGTTCGTACAGGGCTATGACTTCATCGCACGGACTCCCTATGCCAACGATCGCAACGGTCACGGCACGTTCGTGGCCGGGACGATCGCCGAGGCCACCGACAATCGCTTCGGTCTGACGGGCCTTGCCTATGCGGCTCGCATCATGCCGGTGCGGGTGCTCGACAGCAGCGGCGAAGGCGACGCATCGGTGATCGCCGAAGGCGTGCGCTTCGCTGTCAAGCACGGAGCGCGAGTCATCAACCTCAGCCTGGAGTTCTCAAGCGACGTCGGCGCCGCGGACATTCCCGAGCTGATCGAAGCATTGCGCTACGCCAACCGGCACGGCGTGCTGGTGGTGGCGGCCGCGGGCAACGAGGGCAGCAGCGCGATCCCTTATCCGGCCCGCGCTGCGCATGTGATCGCGGTGGGGGCCACCACCGAACACGGTTGCCTTGCCAGCTACTCCAACGACGGGCCTGGCATTACGCTCGTGGCGCCAGGCGGCGGACCCGACGCGAGTCTTCCGGGGGACCCGAACTGCAACCCCGAACTCCCCACCGGCCGCGACATCTACCAGATGACGTTCACCGGCTCCTCGCCGCGCGTGTTCGGCTTTCCATCGGGATATGAAGGCACCTCGATGGCCACCCCCCACGTGACTGCCACGGCCGCTCTGATCATCGCCGCGGGCGTCCTCGGGCGCAAACCGACGCCCGCGCAGCTCACCGCGCGCTTGAAGGCCACGGCGCGCAAGCTCGGCGGACCACAGGATCAGGCGCTCTACGGAGCCGGCCTGCTCGATGCGGCTGCCGCCACAGCGTCGAGCACGGCCGTGGCAAGCGGCTAGCCAGCCCGACGGGCGGGCCCGGTCCTCAAGCGGCCGTCAGAGTACGCGCATCGGCGGCTCGCTCGATCACCGCCGCCATCTCGGCCCGGAAGCGCTCGCGCCCGAAACGCGCTGCGTTCTCGCGGATCGCGCGCTCGTCGAGCTTCAGACCCTCAAAGCGCTCGATCGCAGCCGCCAGGCTCGGAGCTGTCTGCTCGTCGAACAGGACTCCCGTGCGTCCGTCGAGGACGGTCTCCGACGCCCCTCCGACCCGGTAGGCGATCACGGGAAGCCCGGCGGCCTGGGACTCGACTGGCACGATCCCGAAATCCTCCTCACCTGGGAACAGCAGCGCTCGCGCACCGCACATCAGTGCGTCACGCTCCGAATCGCCGACACGTCCAAGCAACTCGATCTCCCCCTTTCCGACGGCGAGCGATTGGACGGCGCGCAGCCCACGCCCGCTCCCAGCCACCTTCAGCGGCCGCTGAATCTGAGCGCATGCGCTCACCGCGAGATCCACGCGCTTGTAGGGAACCACCCGCCCGAACACGAGGTAGCAGTCGCCGGGCGTGCGTGGCAACGCCAGCAGGCGACTGACGTCGACCGGCGGATTCACGACCTCCGCGGGACGGTTGTAGTAGCGCCGGATCCGGTCAGCGACGTGCTGGGAGTTGGCTACGAACACGTCCGGCGAAGCAGCTCCCTCGACGTCCTGGCGGCGCAGCCGGCGCAGCATCAACGGAAGCGCAAGCCGCGTGGCCCGACCGATCTCCTCACCCTCGAGCAGGCTTTCGTCCCAGGCGTAGCGCATCGGCGTGTGGCAGTAGCAGACGTGCAGCGCATGCGCAGGCGTACGCACGTTCTTCGCGCAGGCATGACTGCTCGAGAGCACCAGATCGAAGCCGGAGAAGTCAAACGAGCGCATCGCCGCCGTCATCAGCGGAAGCAGCTTCGGATAGTGGCGGGTGGCCCCTGGGATCCGGCTGAGCGGCGAAGGATGGACCGGCCGTTGCGTGATGATCTCAGGCCAGGGCTCGGGGTCATAGACCGAGGTGAAGATCTCGGCCTGCGGAAACATCTGCAGCAGCTCCATCACGACGTCCTCGGAGCCGCCTGGGATCGTGAGCCAGTCGTGGACCACCGCGACCCGTGGGAAGCGCTCGCGCAGCTGCTCGATTGACGCCGCCCCCACCGTCAGGCCATCCCCACTGCGCTGCTGCCGCTCCGCCGGCCTGGGATCATCCCCACGATGGTCGATCCGCCACGGCTTCAAGGCCGCGACATCGTCTGTGTGGGGTTCGCCGACTGGAGCACGGACCTCCAGACTAACCAGCACCACCTCATGAAGCGCCTGGCGAGCGAGAACAGAGTCCTGTTCGTCGAGTCGCTTGGGCTGCGACGCCCCCAGCTTGCGGGACGCGATCTCAGGCGCATCGCAAGACGCCTGCGCAACGGACTGCGCGGACCTCGCGCGAGCGACGGCCTGCAGGTGCTCTCGCCGCTCGTGCTGCCGTTGCACTCGAACGCCGTCGTGAGGGCCCTCAACCGGCGTCTGCTGCCAATGCTCGTGCGGCGTGCCGCCCGCAAGCTCGGGATGGACCGTCCGATCCTGTGGGCGTACGTGCCGCAGGCGGAGGCGTTGCTGGATGCGCTGCATCCGGAAACCGTGGTCTACCACTGCGTCGATGACATCGCCGCCCAGCCGGGGATCGACGCCGGAGAGTTCAGGAGCGCCGAGGCGCGCTTCGCAGGGCGAGCAGATCTGGTGCTGGCAAGCGCTCCCGGTCTGGCAGACCGGCTGCGCGAGCTCTCCCGGAACGTTGTATACGCGCCAAACGTGGCCGACACAGAGCTGTTCTCGAGCGCGCTGCTCGACGGCCCTGTGGACCCGGCGGTGGCCGAGCTCCCGAGACCGCGCATCCTGTTCACGGGGGCGATCGTGTCCACGAAGCTGGACATGGATCTGCTGGTGGCGCTCGCCCGAGCCAAACGCGACTGGTCGCTGGTGCTCGTCGGGCCCGTCGGCCCAGGGGACCCTCGCGCGAATGTGTCGGCGCTCGAGGCGGAGCCCAACATTCACCTGCTCGGCCCCAGACCCTATGAGCGGCTGCCGGAGGTCTTGCGGGGCGCCGACGCCGGCCTGATCCCCTATGCCCGCAATCCGCTCACGGACAGCATCTTTCCGATGAAGGTCTATGAGTACCTGGCGGCCGGGCTGCCGGTGGTGGCGACAGAGCTTCCCTCGCTGGCCGGGATCGACGAGATCGCCACGGCGGCGGACCCAGGCGGGATCGCCAGGTTGATCGAGCAGGCGCTTGCCTGTGACGGTCCCCAGCGCAAAGCAGAGCGCTCACGGGCGGCGCAAGAGCACTCATGGGAGCGGCGCATCGAGGAGATCGCGGCGGCGCTCCAGGCGCTGCCGCGTCCGAGAAGGGACCTGCTCGTCAGCACCCACACTCCCGCATTGCGCTCGGGCCGCGATGTGCGCACCTATGGCATCGCGCGCGCGCTCGCCGAGCACGGCTCCCTGACATTGATCTACGTGCGCTTCGGCCCAGCGAAGCCAGACCGGGCATTCAAGGCGATCCCCGGGATCGAGTTGTGCGAGGTCGTTCCCTCCCGTGGCGTGAGACGGCTGCTCGCCTACGCCGGCGCCCGGCTGGCCGGCGTGCCCGACGGCTTCGCGCGCGGGATCTCTCCCGAGCTGGCAAGCGCAGCGAGCAGTCTGGCGCGAGCGCCCGCCTGTCGGCGAGTGATCGCCGACGGGCCCACGGCGGCGGCGGCGCTCGCGAAGCTTGCGGGCGAGCGGCCGGTCATCTACAACGCGCACAACCTCGAGTCCTCGTTCCGTCACGAGCTCGGGCTCGAGCAGCGCAGCAGGCTTCGCGGCCTGCGCTCCTTCGAGACGCGGCTCCTGGGACGCTCGAGCGAGTCGTGGATGGTCAGTGAGGCCGACATGCGCGACGCGCGCGAGCTCTGCCCGGCAGCGAAGCTGCGCTTCGCGCCAAACGTGGTGGACGTGGCCGCGATCTGCCCGGTGGCGAAGCTCGCCCCCGAGCCATGTGCGATCTTCGTCGCGAACTTCACCTACGAGCCGAACGCCAACGCGCTCGCGTTCCTGCTCGAGCAGGTGATGCCGCGCGCCTGGGAGCAGCTTCCCGAGGCGCGCCTGCTGCTCGTCGGCGCCGGACTCGAGCGTCCGCCGAGCGACGATCCACGCGTGCGAGCACTCGGCTTCGTAGACGACCTCGCGAGCGCCTACCGGCAGTCGCGCTGCGCGGTCGTGCCACTGCTGCAGGGAGGCGGCAGCCCGTTGAAGCTGATCGAGGCGCTGGCCTACGGCCTGCCGGTGATCGCCACCCCGCGCGCGGTCGCCGGCCTGCACCTGAGCGACGGCGAGGATTGCCTGGTGGCAAGCGGCGGCGGTGAGTTCGCAGACGTGCTCGTCCGGGTGCTGCGCGACGGTGCCCAGGACATCGCCCGCGCCGGTCGCAGGACCGCACAGGAGCGCTACTCGATCGAGGCGCTGGGAGCGCTGCTTGAGGACTGAGCGCACCGCTTCTCGAGAACTGAGCCGCCGGCTTCTCGAGGGCTGAGCCGCCGGCTTCTCGAGGACTGAGCGCACCGGCACAACAGACAGCCGCTGAGGAGCGCATCCCGCCACGTCTCCCATGCCGCGGGTGCCCCGCTCCTCGGCCGTCCAGAAAGTTTTCCGCAATCTAAAGCGGTTCCGGCAGGGAGCCGAAGGTTATCTTGCAGCATCCATGGCAGCGGGCCGCGGCGCCGGATCGGTCGCAGCCCGCTCGCAGTTCCGCAGCCCGGTCGCAGTTCCCGAAAAGGCACCCC
>DATHPT010000129.1:0-6638 GCA_035483615.1 Solirubrobacteraceae bacterium
CATCGCCGACGTGCCCCCTGAACGTCCAGCGACGCTTCCAAAGAAAGCCGTTGACCGCGCCCACGGCGAACCCGATCCCCGACGCCGCCACGTACCACACGCCGAACACCTTCAACAGCAGCGTGTACACCAGGAAGAAGATCAACGTGTTCGAGACCCCCACCACGCCGAACTTCACGAACTGCAACACCAAGGGCATCCTGAGGATCCGCGCGGCGCTGTCCCCTACTCTTGTCATGGTCCCTACTTAACCAGCTTCGTCCCCATCGGAAGGAAACATGCCGGAAACCCCCGCGCGCGTCCCCGCTCTTCTCAGCGTCGTCGCCCCCGTCTACAACGAGGAGGAGCTGGTCGAGGCATTCGTCAAGCGCGCCTGTGCAGCCGTGGCCGACTACACGTTCGAGCTGGTGCTCGTCAACGACGGCTCCTCGGACTCGACCCCTGAACTGCTCGACCGCCTCGCAGCTGCAGACCCTCGCGTGCGAGTGATCCATCTCTCGAGAAACTTTGGCCACCAGGCCGCTCTCACAGCTGGCCTCGAGCACGCCGCCGGCGATGTGGTCGCGATGATCGACGCCGACCTGCAGGATCCTCCCGAGCTGATCCCCCGCATGGTCGAGCAGTGGGAGCACGGCTCCGACGTCGTCTACGCCGTGCGCCGCCAGCGCGAAGGGGAGACCGCCTTCAAGCTCGCCACCGCCTCCTGGTTCTACAAGCTCTTCGACAAGCTCGCCCAGGTCGACTTGGAGCCCAACTCCGGCGACTTCCGCCTGCTGGACCGTCGCGCGCTCGACGCGCTGCTGTCGATGACCGAGCGCTCCCGCTTCCTGCGCGGCATGACGGTGTGGGTCGGCTTCACCCAAACCGCCGTGCCCTACGAGCGCGACGCTCGCGCCGCCGGCGAGACGAAGTACACGCTGCGCAAGATGCTGCGCTTTTCGCTTGACGCGATCGCCTCCTTCTCCCACCTGCCGCTGCAACTCGCCACCTACGTAGGCCTGCTCTCGGCAAGCGTCGCATTCGTAGCGATCCCGATCGTCATCGCTCTGCATTTCACCGGCTCCTACCTCCCAGGCTTCAGCACCCTCACGATCGCCATCCTTCTACTGGGTGGCATACAGCTGATCGCGCTCGGCGTGATCGGCGAGTACGTGGGGCGCATCTACGACGAGGTCAAGCACCGCCCGCTCTACATCGTGCGCGACGAGCGCAACCGGCCCGCGGGCGCAGTCGCACCCGTCGCTCCCGTGCGCGCCGGGCTGCCCGCCCGGGTGCCCGAGCGTGTGAGCTGAGCCTCATCGCTTCCTCGCAGCGCGCTGAGCCCACGCTCCCTCACAGTGCACTGAGGAGCCCACCGCTCCTTCGCAGCATCGCGGGGGTTATCGTCACAGAGCCCTGACAACGAACCGGAGAGCCTTCAAGACCATGCGCCACCGCACCCTGACACTGCTCGCCACCCCCGCCGTGCTCGGCGCGATGACCGTCGCCGTCCCGGCGCTCGCGGGAGTCTCCGTGATCCCCACCGCCCACACGTCCACCAGCACCCGCTGCTTCACCGCCCACATCGCCAAACACAGGGTGCGCGAGTGCCTTGTGGCCGGACCCCGTGGCCTGCGAGGGCTACCCGGGCCCGCCGGTCCGCGCGGACTCACCGGAGCCACCGGCAAAACCGGGAAAACAGGCGCCACCGGCAAAACCGGGGCCACCGGCGGCACGGGCGCTCCCGGTGCCCCCGGCGCTCCAGGCGCTCCCGGCACGGCGCGCGGATTCGCGGTCGTCAATCCAGCCGAAGTCGAAGCCAGCGCGTCGAGCAAAGGGCTCGTGACCGCCCAAACCTCGAACTTCGTCTCGATACATCGAGTGTCCACCGGCGTCTACTGCCTGGCTCCCGCGGCCTCGATCAATCCGGCAGGTGAGCCGGCGCTCGTGACGGGCGAGTCGAGCTACAGCACTGGTGGAACCGTCCCGCTCGCCGTGCTCAACGCCCAGCGCGGCGATTGCGCCGCAGGCGAATTCGAGGTCATCACCTACGACGCCCGCTCGCCCGGCGCGCCCTCTTCGAATGCGGGCTTCGCAGTCGCGGCGCCGTGACAGGCCCGATAATGGAGCGATGACCGACATCAGCGGCGGCGAGCACACCTTCCAGGACGAGCACAGCGGCACCGAGGAGCGCCGCGAGCGCATCCGCGTGGAGACACCCCGTCACCGCATCGAGGGACTGCTGATGCTGGCCCGCGACGGCTATCGCAGCCGCGTCTCGGACATGCTCAACGCCTCTGAGCGCGACTTCCTCACGCTCACCGACGTGACCCTGCAGCCGCTCGACGGTGGACCCGTCGAGCGGCATGCCTTCCTGGCCGTCGCCCGCTCCCACATCGTCTACGTGGTGGCGCCCGGTTCAGGGGCGCCCGGAAGCTCCTAGCGTTCCCGGGGCCCGCGCTCGTCGCGGCCGCTTCGCTGCGGCCACCCGGTGCACGGGAATGTCCTTGCCGGCGGTTTCGGCACGCCACCAGCGCTCAGATCGTGGTGGGATCGGTACGCATTTTGTCGCATTTTGGGGAGTCTTAATTTGGGTCAGTGACAAGCCATATCAAAATGTTGCATTTAGTCCGCATTTGTGAGACACTTGTCTGGAAGACAACCAATTCCCGATCCTCGGCGGACTCGAGACGATACGAGCATGATCCACCGCACATTTGTAGAGATTGCCGCATTGCCCGTGGGCCTGCCTCCCATCTCTCTTCTGTACTGCCTTTCGGCGATCCCGCTTCTTCGCATGATTGGAAGCGCGGCAGATCGCCTTCCCAACTGGTGTGCGCGCTGGCTGCTCGTCTGGGACCTTGCCGTCCGGCTTCGACGCAATCGAGAAAGGCCTGCTCGCGACGCTCGCCGTGGGGGGCGGGGGGCTGCTTGACCGCAGGACGCTTCGGTCTTCAGCAGGCCTTACTTTGCCGCAAAGGCTCGTTCTGATCAGTTTTCTTAGCTCTCGGTTCCAGGGGTTCGTATTGTGCTAGACTATGCGCCGCTTTAGTTGCACACCTGCGTCGCCGATGGCTAGGCTTAGAATAGGACGTACCATGGGCTTCGATACCAATCCGAGCGAGCGCGAAAAACTCCGCCTCGCCTTCTACCACGAGTATCAGGATCAGCAGGGTCTTGCATCGGTGGCTGTACGACGTGACCGCAAGTCGGATATTTGGTTCCTTGACGTCGGTTGCACCAGATCGGTCAAAGTACCGCTGAGCTATCACGGGCTTGAGGTGCGATCCAAACCGTCGGCCGGCGCGATCAACGCGGTTGCGACACTCGATCAAGTCCACTAACGCTGGCGCCACAACCTTTCAGCGTCCGTCCGGGCGACGGTATCTACTCTGACGACCTGGGTCGGGGGGGATCGCCGCAGGAGGTAGGCTCCTATGGCGCCCCGGTCATACACAGCGACGGGGCCACGATGATGCTCACTGCCGCACACGTCGTCGGCAGCCTCTCGGCCGCGCATCGGCTTGGCTGGCGCGAAGTCCGCCTGGGCACCAGTACGAACGGCGTATCACCTACGGACCCGCGGATCGGCGACGTCTTCGAAAGCCATCCTCCAGAGCCGTGCAAGGAAGTGGAGCTAGATGCATGCCTCGTGCGTGTCGACGAGCATGTGACGCTGGGAGGAGGGGTGCGAGAGAAGATAGCCTCCGGACTGGCACGCGATCTGGAGGGACACGAAGAGTTAGTCAAGGTGTTCAAGCGCGGGATCAACGACATGACCCCAATCGAGGGACTACTCGACCCGACGCTCGAGTCTCTGAAGGTGACGCTACCCAACGGCGCCAACCCCGCTCTTGTGCGTCACTACATGCGCGGCTGGTTCGTCCATGGCGTTGGGGGCCCGTTCGCCCGCTCGGGCGATTCGGGATCGATCGTGGTAGACGAGGATGACCACGTGGTGGCGATGGTCGTGGCGCTCCGCACAATGCACCCACATGACCCGAAGATCGGCGATCCGGCGTTCGTCATCCCGATCATGGACATCCTGAGTGGCCTGAAAGTGCAACTCGCCGGCCCTGAGTCCAGCGGGCTCGCCTAAGTACTCGACTTACTCTCGGTGCGCACTTCCGGTACACGAGTCGTACGGAGCCCACTAACTGGAAACATTCCTGGGTAAAGTTCCAATAGATAGGTAATGTGGCCCCTTGCCACCCGTCCTTCAGACCAGTCTAGGGGAACGACATGCCTAGCCATCATCGCTGTTCACTGCGATGCATCCTACCTCCGGGCCTGCTGCTCAAACTCGCGAGGACCGGTTCCGATCAGGAGCGAGAGAGCGCGCTACGTGCTCTCTCACTAGATCACTCTTTTCGCCAGAGCCGCGCCGTGGCCGAGGCAGCGGTGACCTTGCCCGCAATGGCCGAAGTGGCGATGGCCTTCGCAATAGCCGCTCCCCTCGGCGGGAAGCCCCAGCGCCTGATCTATGACCAGCACGAAGGCGAAGCCCAGAATCTCGGCACGCTGGTCCGTGGCGAGGGCCAGCCGCCGGTGACCGACGAAGCGGTCAACGATGCGTACGACGGCTTCGGCGACACCTACAAGTTTTATTGGGAGGTCCTCAAGCGCAACTCGATCGACGATAGGGGCATGCAGATCGACGGGCTCGTGCACTACGGCAAGAATTACGACAACGCCTTCTGGGACGGTGCTGGCCACATGTGGTTTGGAGACGGTGATGGCAAGCTACTGACCCAGACGACCAAGGGCGTCGACGTAATCGGCCACGAGCTGACGCACGGGGTAACGCAGTACACCCTGAATCTTGTCTACCAAGGCCAGTCGGGTGCGCTGAACGAGTCGATCTCCGATTGCATGGGTTCGCTGGTCATGCAGTACGCCAGGGCCCAGACCGCGGAGACGGCGAGTTGGCTGATCGGCGCGGACATCGTGGGGCCCGCGCTGGCGCCGGCGCTGCGTTCGATGAAGGAACCCGGCAAGGCCAACGCGCACGACGATCAACCGGCGACGATGGACGAATATGTGCAGACCGCCGAAGATAACGGCGGCGTGCACACCAACTCGGGGATCCCCAATCGCGCCTTCTATCTGGTGGCTAGCACCTTGGGTGGCAAGGCATGGGAAGGCGCGGGAAGGATCTGGTACGACACGATGCATGACCCGCAGGTGAAGCCCGACGCGGACTTCAAGGCGTTCGCAAATGGAACGTTGCGCGCCGCGCAGGAACGATTCGGTTCGAAAAGCAAGCAGGCCGAAGCGGTGAGTACCGCGTGGGAAGGCGTGAAGATCAAGCTCTAGCTAGAGCGTTGGCCCTGATAGCGTCCCACGCGTTCTAAGCTGTGCGACAGGATGGCTACGGACGGTGAGCACGCTCAGCTCTCCCTGCGACGCACAGGTGGGCTGGCAGGCGTGCCGATGCAGGCGACGCTCGACACGAGCGAACTCGCGCCCGAGCAGGCGCGGGAGGTGTTGGACGCTCTGGACAGTGTGGATCTGAAGCGCGTAGGCAAGGGGCAGGGCTGGCCCCCGGGTGCCGCAGACACGTTTCACTACGACCTGAAGATCGATCGCGGAGCCACGAGCGGCACGGCCTCGTTCTCCGATCGTCAGCTGCCTGCCGAGTTGGCCCCTGTGGTGCGGACTCTGATGGACCGCGCACAGCCAGCCAGCGGCAGCGAGTAACCGGCGGGCAAGCGAAGCGCTCCGATGTCATACGCACCGGAAGGACGGAAGGGGAGGGATTCGAACCCTCGCTGGAGGCTTAACCCCCAGAACGGTTTTCGAGACCGCCGCATTCAACCACTCTGCCACCCTTCCAAGGCGAACCAAGGCTAGAACATCCGCGCTCGCACGGCCGCGCGACGCTCACATAGACACGCCGCGCGAAGCGCAGACCCCGACGCGCCCCCAGCAACCCCCTCAACGCCGCGAAGCAAAGAACTCACTTAGCAGCGAACCGCACTCTCCAGACAGGAGCCCGCCGTCCACCTGCGGGCGATGATTCAGGCGCGGCTCCGCCAGCACGTCGAGCACGCTCCCGCAGGCCCCCGCCTTCGGGTCGCTGGCACCGAAGACCACGCGGGGGACCCGTGCGAGCACGATCGCGCCCGCGCACATGGCGCACGGCTCGAGCGTCACGTACAGAACCGCGTCGAGCACCCGCCAACTCCCAACGACACGGGCTGCCTCTCGCAGCGCGATGATCTCCGCGTGAGCGGTGGGATCCTGGCGCAGCTCGCGCTCGTTGTGGCCTGCCGCGATCAGCTCACCGCCGCTGGCCACCACCGCTCCGATCGGCACATCCTCGTGCTCTGCGGCACGCTGCGCCTCGCGCATGGCCAGGCGCATGAAGTGCTCGTCGCGCGGAAAGAAGTGGTCGCTCATCGTCTTGCTCGTGACCCGGGTGGCATGGGAGCGCAACCTCGAGGCCCTTCAACACATCATGATTACGAAGGAACTCACTTGCCGCCGACCGATCGATACCGATATCCACGTTCGCCCGGCCGCCGGCCAAAGGGTGCTGTGCGAGCAGCGACGCTCCTCGGGGCGACGCTCGTTGTGCTGGGCGTGCCGGTCGTGACATCGACGCCGGGTCCCGCGACCGCCGTTGCGACACCCACCGTGAATTCAGCGAGCGCTGG
>DATHPT010000130.1:0-2929 GCA_035483615.1 Solirubrobacteraceae bacterium
TCCACCGAGCCGCCGAGCGCGCGTGTGCGCATCAGCGTCGAGGATGGCACGGTCGTCGAGGGGTCATCGTCGGGCGACGGTCCGGTCGATGCGATCTTCCGCGCGATCAACGCGGCGACGAGCGTCGAGGCGAGCCTGCGCGAGTTCCGCGTCGATGCCGTCACCGAGGGCCAGGACGCACTCGGCGAGGTGTCGGTGGTCGTCGAGGTCGAAGGGCAGACCGGAGCGGGACAGGGCGTCTCCACGGACATCATCGAGGCCGCGGCGCGCGCGTATGTGCGGGCGCTGTCGGTTGGGGTGATGCGTGCTCGCGAGGGTGAGCGGGCGCTCGGGTTGACGGCGATCGCCGAGTAGATCCCGTTTGGGGGGGAGGGCTGGGTCGTTCCCGGGTCTCCTCCCCGCGGGCGGGCGCTGCGCGAAACGTTTGTCTGTGATAACGTACGCTCGTATGACGGCAACCGGGAACCGCGGGAAGGTTCAAACTCCGGCGCCGGACGCGCGCTGGGAGGCATTTGACTCGAGCGTGATCGGCGCGCGCGTGAAGGCCCTGCGCGAGGCGTCCTCGCTGTCGCTGCGCGACCTGGCCGAGCGCAGCGGCGTGAGCGCGCCGATGCTCTCGCAGGTCGAGCGGGGGGAGACGAGCCCTACGCTGACGGTCGCCGCGCGGATCGCGGCCGGGCTCGACTTGCGTCTCTCGCAACTACTGCGCCTTGATGAGAGCGGCTCGGTGACGATCGTCAGAGCCGGCGAGCGCGGTGGTGGCGGGAACGCCAAGCGTGGTCATCGCTTCGAGGTGATGACCGCCGCCAGGCCCGGCCAGCGCTCAGAGCTCTCGCGTCACACGCTCGCGCCGGGTGGCGCTACGGGAGCGCCGGATGATCCACCGATGCACGAGCCCGGCAGCCGTGAGACGGCGCTCGTAGAGCAGGGCGCGGTCGCGCTGGTGTGCGACGGGCAGCGCTATGACCTGCTCGAGGGTGACTGCGTCACCTTCGACGCCGACCTTCCCCACCATTTCGAGAACCCCACTGACGCGGAGGCGGCCTTTCTGGCCGTCGTAAGCGCCGGTCTGAGACGGAGCTGAGAGGACCATGCCAAAGACGATGTTCGAGAAGATCTGGGAAGCCCACGAGGTTGCCGACGGGCTGCTGTACATCGACCTGCACCTGGTGCACGAGGTGACCAGCCCGCAGGCGTTCGACGGTTTGCGCCTGGCCGCTCGCAAGGTGCGCCGGCCCGACAGGACGCTCGCGACCGCCGACCACAACACGCCGACCGACGGCACGCCGGTGGCGGCCCGCATCAAGGACGAGCTCTCGCGCGTGCAGGTGCAGACGCTCGAGCGCAATTGCGCGCAGTTCGGCGTGCCCGTCTACTCGCTGGGCTCCGACCGCCAGGGGATCGTGCACGTGATCGGCCCGGAGCTGGGCGTCACCCAGCCCGGAGCGACGATCGTCTGCGGTGACTCGCACACGGCCACCCACGGCGCGTTCGGCGCGCTTGCGTTCGGGATCGGCACTAGCGAGGTCGAGCACGTGCTGGCCACCCAGTGCATGGTTCAGAGCAAGCCGCGCTCGATGCGGATCCTCTACGAGGGGACGCTCGGGTTCGGCGTCACCGCCAAGGACCTGATCCTCGGCACGATCGGTCAGATCGGCGTCGGTGGGGCCACCGGTCACGTGGTCGAGTACGTCGGGCCCGCGATCGAGGCGCTTTCGATGGAGGGTCGCATGACCGTCTGCAACATGACGATCGAGGCGGGCGGCCGCGCGGGCATGATCGCGCCCGATGACACCACGTTCGCCTGGTTCGAGCAGGAGCGTCCCGGCGCGCCGAAGGGCGCCGAGCTGCAGGAGGCGATCGAGCGCTGGCGCGAGCTGCCCAGCGAGGCGGGCGGCGCCTATGACACGGAGGTCGTCGTCGACGCCTCCGCGCTGTCCCCGCAGGTCACGTGGGGGACGACCCCCGGCATGGTCGCGCCCGTCAGTGCAAGCGTGCCCTCACCCGATGATTTCGAGAGCCCCGCCGATCGCGAGGCGACCGAGCGCGCACTGCACTACATGGCCCTCGAGGCCGGCACGCCGATCGAGCAGATCGCGATCGATCGAGTGTTCATCGGCTCGTGCACTAACTCGCGCATCGGCGATCTGCGCGCGGCCGCCGAGGTCGTCGCGGGGCGCAAGGTTGCCTCCAGCGTCAACGCGATGGTGGTCCCCGGATCCCAGCAGGTTAAGGCTCAAGCTGAGGCTGAGGGACTGGACGAGGTATTCCGCGCCGCCGGCTTTGACTGGCGGGTCGCCGGCTGCTCGATGTGCCTGGGGATGAACCCGGACACCCTCGCGCCGGGCGAGCGTTGCGCCTCCACCTCGAATCGCAATTTCGAGGGGCGCCAGGGGCGGGGCGGGCGCACGCATCTCGTCTCCCCACAGATGGCGGCCGCCGCCGCGATCGAGGGCCATTTCACCGACATCAGGAACTGGAGCTGAGATGCAACCGATAAGCACGATCGCCGGCAAGGTCACACACCTCGACCGGGCCGATGTCGACACCGATCAGATCATGCCCAAGCAGTTCCTCAAGCGCGTGGAGCGCACAGGATTCGGGCAGTTCCTCTTCTATGACTGGGCCAAGGAGCCCGGCTGGGAGCTGCCGGCAAACCCGATCCTCGTGGCGGGGCGCAACTTCGGCTGCGGCTCATCGCGCGAGCACGCGCCTTGGGGGCTTCAGGACTACGGCTTTCAGACGATCGTCGCGCCGAGCTTCGCCGACATCTTCTACTCCAACTGCACGAAGATCGGGCTGCTGCCGGTCGTGCTCTCCGAGGAGGACTGCCAGGCGCTGGCTCGCGCCGGCGAAGGCGAGGTCGACCTGGGCGAGCAGGAGGTCCGCTTTGCGGGCCGCGAAGTCGCCTTTGAGATCGACCACGAGA
>DATHPT010000131.1:0-10899 GCA_035483615.1 Solirubrobacteraceae bacterium
TATTCCGCTTGGAGGACCGATTCTTGACATCGGATTTGCAGCTCGACTCTCGCAGCCGCCTAGACTAGACACAAGCCGCAGCATCCAAAGAAAAGGATCCGTCAATGTGCCGCTGGCTCGCGTATACAGGATCTCCACTTCTGCTCAAGGAAGCGCTATATGGTCCAGCGAACTCGCTGATCGAGCAGAGTCTGCACTCCCGTCTCGGCGCCGAGACAACGAACGGTGACGGTTTCGGCGTCGGCTGGTATGGCGAGCCCCCAACTCCGGGGGTATTTCATAGCACCGAGCCGGCGTGGAACGACAAAAACCTGCACGAGCTCGCAGACCACATCAGCTCGTCGAACTTCTTCGCCCACATCCGCGCTGCGATTGGAAGCTCCGTCCAGCAGACGAACTGCCACCCGTTCCGCCACGACCGCTGGCTGTTCATGCACAACGGCTATATCAATGAGTTCGCAACGATCAAGCGGGACCTCGCGCTCGCGGTCGATCCATCTCTGTATCCACAGATCGAAGGACAGACCGACTCCGAGATCCTGTTCTTCCTTGCCCTCACCTTCGGACTCGAGGACGACCCGCCCGCCGCGATCGAGTGCGCCGTCGGACTGGTCGAGAAGATGGCATCTCAGCACGGGGTCGCCAACCCGTTTCAGGGCACGGTCGCCACGACCTGTGGTGAGGCGATCTGGGCATTCCGGTATTCGAGCGAGGGAAAATCCCGCTCGCTCTTCTATACGACCGACGTGCCGACACTGCGCAGGCTCTATCCCGAACGTGAGCTGTACGAGGAGGTCTCGGAGGACTCACACATGGTCGTCTCCGAGCCGCTTGGTGACATCCCGGGCGTGTGGAATGAAGTACCCGAGGCAACCTGCCGGATCGTCGGTCAAGGCCACGACGAGCAGCTGCCATTCCACCCGAGGACACCATGAGCTCGATAGCGGTACATCCGCCGTGGCAGACCCGTATCGCCGCGCTCGTTGCGCTCATCGCGCCGGTTGTGATGGTTGTGGTGGCCGCAGTGGCATTGGCGGGCGACGTGCCTGTGGCCGTGCTGGCGGTCGGCCTGCTGCTGGTCTGCAGCGTGGCAATCTGGTTCGCCTTGACCCGTCGTGGCCCGCGGCGAGCGCTCAGCGCCGCGCTGGCCGCGCTGAGCGGGATCGGGCTGATCGTGGTGCTGGTGACCAACTGGCAAGGGGTGCTCGTACTCGTGGCGCTGCTCTTGCTGCTGGCAGTTTTCGGGCTCGCCGCACGCTACGCGCTGGGACGGACCGGGGAAGTCAGCGGCGTAGTTGGGGCGGTCGTGCCGGTCGGCTCTGCCGGACCTGCGGTGCTGATCATCAACTTGAAGTCGGGTGGGGGCAAGGCCGAGCGCTTTGACCTTGCTGGTCAAGCGCGGCGACGGGGCATCGAGCCGGTTGTTCTGCAGCCCGGCGATGACCTGCTCGAGCTCGCTGAGAGCGCCATTGCACGCGGTGCGCAGGTCATCGGGATGGCCGGTGGCGATGGCTCGCAGGCACTGGTTGCAACAGTTGCCGCTCGCCACGACGTCGCCCATGTCTGCATTCCCGCGGGGACTCGAAACCATTTCGCCCTGGACCTCGGCCTTGACCGTGATGACGTCGTGGGCGCGCTGGATGCGTTCACAGACGGCGTCGAGCGGCGTATCGATCTCGCGCGTGTCAACGACCGCGTGTTCGTCAACAACGCCTCGCTCGGCGTCTATGCCAAGGTCGTCCAGTCCGATGCCTATCGCGATGCCAAGCTCGAGACCTGGGCTGGCATGCTGCCCGATCTGCTCGGCCCCGATGCAGAGCCGATCAATCTCGAGTTCACCGCTTCAGACGGGAGCCGCTGCGACGATGCGCCGCTCGTGCTCGTGTCGAACAATCCGTATCGGCTGGCGAGCCTCGCCGGCGCGGGCACGCGCGAGCGGATCGACACGGGCCTGCTCGGCGTAGTGGCCGCCCGCGTGCGCAGTGCCGCCGACGTGTCAAAGCTCGTCGCGCTCGAGCTGGTCGGTCAGGCAAGCCGCTTTCCGGGCCTGCTGTCGTGGTCGACGCAGGAGTTCGAGGTCAACTCCACTGGCCCGGTCGAGGTTGGCCTCGACGGCGAGGCGCTCGTGCTTGATCCCCCCTTGCGCTTCGCATCGCTGCCAGGCGCGCTACGGGTGCGGCTGCCCAGCGGAGTTGGCTTGCCACCGGCTGCCAGAGCTGCGGCTCTGACAATGGACAACCTGGGTGCGCTTCTACGGGTGGCGGCCAGCCGGTGAGCCCGGCTGCGCGGCTGGTGCTCGGCCTGGCCGTGTTCGTGCTCCTCGGTTGGGGGGTTGGGGAGCTCTGGACCTCGGTCGTGGGCTCGGTCGAGCTGAACGCAATCCGCGACGTGACTGCTCAGCGCTCAGCGCCACTCACCGATGCAGTGCGGGTGATCACCTGGGCGGGCAGTGTGTTTCTGCTGGTTCCGCTCGCCCTGATCGCCTGCCTGGCCCTTGCCCGGGCGGGCCTGCACCGAGAGGCGCTTGCGGTCGCGGTCAGCCTCGGTGGCGCGATGCTGATCTCGGGCGGGGTCAAGCTGCTTGTGTCGCGCCCGCGCCCGCCCGTGGAGCACTTGCAGGCAGTTACCGGCTCGAGCTTTCCCTCGGGCCATGCGACGCAGGCGAGCGCCTTCTGGTTCTCGCTGGTGCTTGCGACGCCGGCAGCAGGGGCATCGCCGAAGCAAACTCGCGTGGCTGCCGGCCTTGCACTGCTGATCGTTCTTGCTGTGGCAGCGTCTCGCGTCTACCTGGGTGTCCACTATCCCGCGGATGTGATCGCCGGCGTCCTCTTGGGGACGGGCTGGGCGATGTTCGTTGCAGGCTGCCTAAGGAAGACCACGGTCAGATGAGGACATCGGGTTGCGCTCGAGCGAGGGGTCTTGTCAAGCAGCTGGACCGCCGGTTGATGAGGCGCTCTGTCGGCATGCGCTCACCTGGGCTTGACCGCGCGCTCGTCACGATCACGCGGGCCGCGAACTACTCCCGGCTTTGGGTTCTCATCGCAAGCGGACTTGCCGCATGCGGAGGTTGGCAAGGACGAAGAGCCGCTGGTCGCGGCATCGTTGCGATCGCGATCGCTGCGACGGTGGCGAACGGCCCGGCAAAGCTGCTCGTGCGCCGGCGGCGTCCCTCGCGACGCTCGTGGCCGACGCTCATCCGCATGCCGCGCTCGACGTCGTTCCCCTCAGGTCACAGCGCCGCCGCGTTTGCGTTTGCCACCGGCGCCTGCGCCGAGCTGCCGGTCCTCGCGCCGGTCCTCGCTCCGTTGGCAGGCGCTGTGGCCTACTCGCGCGTTCACACAGGGGTTCACTACCCGAGCGACGTCGCCGCCGGCGCCGCAATCGGGATCGGCTCTGGCCTTCTGGCTACACGCCTGCCGCCACGGGTTCTCCAGCGACGACGCGCCGCGCGCAGGCCAGCGGATCTCCTCGCATGAGCGGACGGGTTTCGGCTCGAGCGGAACGTTGGGTGCCAGGCATTCGGGTTGCGCGGACCTATCAGCGCTCGTGGCTGCGAGCGGATCTGGTGGCGGGCGTGGTGCTGGCGGCGATCCTCGTTCCGCAGGGCATGGCGTACGCCGAGCTGGCCGGGCTGCCTGCGGCCACCGGTCTCTACACGACGATCGCATGCCTCATCGGCTACGCCGTGTTCGGGCCCTCCAGAGTGCTGGTGCTCGGACCCGATTCCTCGATTTCGCCCTTGATCCTCGCTGCCATCACCCCGCTGCTGGTGACCGGAGATCCCGCAAGCGCAATCGCACTGGCCGGCATGCTCGCGATCCTCGTGGGACTTACCGAGATCGGTCTGGGGTTGGGGAAGCTCGGGTTCGTCGCAGACCTCCTGTCAAAGGAGGTGCAGGTCGGATACATGAACGGCCTGGCGATCACGATCATCGTCGGTCAGCTGCCGAAGCTGTTTGGGTTCTCCACGCACGCCGATTCCTTCCTGTCCGAGCTGCGCGCGTTTGTAGAGCACCTCGATCAGACGCAGACGACGACTCTGATCGTCGGCGTGGCGGTGCTCGCGCTCCTGTTGGCGCTGCCCCGCATCACCACTCGGCTGCCCGCGGTGCTGGTCGGGGTGGTAGGCGCCACCGTCGCCTCAGCTGTGCTCGGGCTCGCCGGCAAGGGCGTGATCACGGTCGGCGCACTGCCACAGGGGATTCCCACGCCCACGCTTCCGTGGACGAGCTCCAGTGACGTGGTTCCCCTGCTGATCGCCGCGGTGGGCATCACGCTCGTGTCCTTGACCGACACGATCGCGACCGCGACCAGCTTCGCGGCTCGGCGCGGTGAAGAGGTCGAGCCCAACCAGGAGATGATCGGCATGGGTGCGGCCAACATCGCCGCAGGGCTCTTCCAGGGCTTTGCCATATCGACCAGCGGCTCACGGACAGCTGTAGCCGAACAATCAAAAGCCAAGAGCCAGCTCACCGGCGTCGTGGGGGCAGCCTTGGTGGCGGTGCTCCTGCTGTTCCTCAACTCGCTGTTGGCCGACCTGCCGCAAACGGCGCTGGCCGCCGTTGTGATCGTCGCCGCGCTGTCATTGATGGATGTGAGCATCCTGCGCCTCTACCTGCGCGTTCGCAAGAGCGCGTTCGCAGTGTCCCTCGTCGCAACCGCCGGTGTGATCCTGCTTGGAGTGCTGCAGGGCATCGTCGTCGCCGTCACGCTTGCGATTCTGCTGTTCTTCAGGCGCAACTGGTGGCCTCACGGCGCCGTCCTGGGCAAGCTGGAAGGCGAGGACGGGTGGCACGACGTTGACACTCACCCGGAGGCACAGCAGATCCCGGGGATCGTCGTATACCGCTGGGAGGCGCCGCTGTTTTTTGCCAACGCCTCTGCCTTTCGGCTGCAGATCCGCAAGCTCGTCCGTGACAGCGGCCCTCAGTGGGTGGTCCTGCAGTGCGAGGCTGTTACCGATGTTGACGTGACCGCTGCCGAGATGCTCGAGCAGCTCGACAACGAGCTCAATGCCGCTGGAACCCATTTGGCGTTTGCGGAGATGCGCAGCCGCCTCCAGGAGCTCACCTTGCGCTATGGCCTCCTGGAGACTCTCGATCGCGAGCACTTCTATCCCACGCTCGAGGCTGCTCTCCAGGAGATCCAAGCCCAGGTGCCTGCTCCTCCAGTCGCGCCTTGACCTCGAGCAGAGCCTCGCGCTGTTGCTTGGTGACCGACGGGAAGCGGGGATCGATGTCCATCAGCGTGTCAACCAGCACAGCCGCCACTCCCACCCGGGCAAACCACTTGCGGTCAGCAGGGATCACGTACCACGGCGCCCACTCAGTGCTCGTGTGCGAGAGCATCTGCGAGAACGCCTCCTGGTAGTCGTCCCAGCGCTCACGCTCGTTGACGTCAGCCGCGGAGAACTTCCAGTTGTGATCGGGGAGGTCGATCCGCCGCAGCAAGCGGGCTCGCTGCTCCTCCTTTGAGATGTTCAAGAACAGCTTGACGATCCGCAGCCCGTTGTCGGTGAGATAGCGCTCCCAGTCGTTGATCTCGCGATAGCGGCGCTGCCAGATGTCCCCTGTCTTGGCCGCTTCGGGCAGCTTCTGGCGATCGAGGTTCTCTGGATGCACGCGCACCACCAGCACCTCCTCGTAGTGGGAGCGGTTGAAGATGCCGATCTCACCACGCGCCGGGAGATGCAGTGCGTAGCGCCAGAGGAAATCGTGATCGAGCTCCTCGGCCGAGGGCACCTTGAAGCTGTGCACGGCCACGCCCTGCGGGTTCACCCCGCTCATCACGTGGCGGATCGTCCCGTCCTTTCCGGCGGTGTCGAGCGCCTGCAACACCACTAGCACCCCCCACGTGTCCTGAGCTGCCAGCCGAGCCTGGTACTCAGAGAGAAGTCGCACTCCCTCCTCGAGCAAGGCGACCCCTTCTTTCTTCTTGTTCACGCCGCCCTTGAAGGCAGGGTCGAAATCCTTGGCGAGGGTCACCTGCGACCCGGGCTTCACCCGGAACGGCTTGATGAACTCCGCAACCCGGCTTTGACGCTTGTCGGCCATGAATGCCTAGGAGGCCCGAGCCCGGGCAGGCTCGGAGCCGGGCCCTCGCGTGGGCATTCGCCCGACGAAGAAAAGCGCGAGGGCCGCGATCAGGATCAGGACCGTGAGGCCGGCGCGGAGCCCGTCGAGGCGAGCATGGGCGTTGGCGTCGAGCGCCGCCTGCGTCACCTCGCTGCTCGCGCCCGCTTCCTTGGTGGCAGCCTGGAGCTGCTTGTCGGACATGAACGGGATGCCGGCTGACAGCTCGGTGTTCGCCTTGGTCTTGACGCTCTGCGGGACCGCGTTGCTCGTCTCGATGTGTGTCAGAAACGATGCTGTCAGCACGGCGACCAGGATCGAGCCCGCGAGCGCCGTGCCCAGTGAGGCGCCGAGATTGGTCACTGTGTTCTGCACGCCCCCCACCTCTGAGCTCTTCTCGTCGGGCACGGCCGAGACCGTCACAGCGCCGAGCTGGGATGCCAGCGCGCCGATGCCGAGTCCGACGAGCAGCAGTGGAACGGTCACGATCTCCGCCCCGGCGTCGACATCGATTGCAGCCAGCAGCACCAGCAGCCCGAGCAGAATCAAGAGGATCCCGACGCGTACGACCAGGCGCGGCGAGACGTCCGGGAACAGCCGCGGCACTCCCAGCGCCGCCGCCAGCAGGGTCAGGGACATGGGCATGATCCGAACCCCGGTGTCTATCGCCGACAGCCCTAGTGCCACCGACAAGTAGAGCGGGATCAGGAAGAAGACCCCCATCATCAGAAGGTACTGAAAGAAGAACATGATCAGCCCGCCGCGGAGCTGCTCGTTGCGCAACAGCTGTGGATCGACGAGCGGCTCCTTGCTGTGCGTGACCAGCCGGCCCTCCCAGTGCAGAAATGACCACACCAGCAGGAGTCCGGCCACCATCAGCCACGGCACTGGAGACATCCCGAACCACTGGGGCGCGCCCGACTTCGATACCACCCAGCCCCAGGAGCCGGACTTCAGCACGCCGAAGACGAACACGCCCAGGCCGGCGGCGCAAAGAAACGCGCCGATCAGGTCGATCCTCGGGCGGCGATCGGGAGGGGCGTCCTCGGCGCGGCGTGCCAGCACCAGGATTACCGCCACGAGCATGACCTCACCGGCAAAGACCCAGCGCCAGGATGCGTAGGTCGTCGCCAGCCCGCCGACGAGCGGACCGACAGCGATCGCGATCGCCCCGGCGGCCGCCACCAGGCCGTAGGCGGCGGGACGACGCTCAGCCGGGAAGTTGCCGGCAACCAGCGCGACGATCGACGGCAGGATCAGCGCGGCGCCGACGCCCTCGAGGAAAGACCACCCGAACAGGAGCACCGGCAGGCTCTGGGAGAGAGCGGTCGTGAACGAACCGCAGCCGTAGATGACACAGCCGATCATGAACGCGCGCTTGCGGCCGATCAGCGCGCCGACCTTCGCCCCAGGGATCATCAGCATCGCCATCACGAGCGTGTAGGCCGTGATCGCACCCTGGATCCCGGTGACCGTCGTGCCGACGTCCTCCGCGACGGTCGCGATCGAGACGTTCATCACCGAACTGTCGAGCGCCATCAGGAACTGGCCGGCAGCCAACGTCAGCAGGATCACCTGGGCGCCGGAGACGGCCGTCTTCGTCACGGTTGACTCGCTCACGACGCCCCAGCCTTACAGCTATGGGAACGTCGTGGTGTGAGGGGCGGGCGAATGTCCGTGTCGTACAAGACGGTGCTCGAATTCGAGCGCGGCCCGTCACACTTGGCCTGCATACCGCCAACGGGATTCGAACCCGTGTTACCGCCGTGAGAGGGCGGCGTCCTAGTCCCCTAGACGATGGCGGCTAGATGCTCGTGGTCGAGGCTAGCAAAGCGGCCCGCGGAAAGGCGCTTGCGCCCTCGTGACGCAGGCCTCGTCGAGGAGGTCGCCGACGATCTCAGAGCGCGCCCCTGCAAGCCCCCGCGGTGCGATATCGTCGCTGCCCCGACACGCGGATGTGGCGGAATTGGTAGACGCGCACGGTTCAGGTCCGTGTCTGGGTGACCAGGTGGAGGTTCGAGTCCTCTCATCCGCATGCAGTCATCGCCGAGGCTGGCAGGGACGGCTCCGGCCGACGCACGACAAGGCGCCACCCGCGTCGCTCGACTGCCGCCGCGAGAGCCCTGTTCGACCTGATCGCATCGGCCCAGCCCGTTATGCTCGCGGCCACGGCAAAACCCGATAGATGGAAGTGGCCTGATGATCAGACAGGTGGTTGACCGCCGCGAACTGGACCGCTATGTCGAGGCGGTGCGGGCGCGACTGGACGCTCCCGAGCTGCAGGATGCCGCCGCTCGCGCGGCGGACGCGTTCGCCGGGACGGGCGATCCCGTGGCGAAGCTGCGCGCGGCGCTGCCGCCGGTGAGCTCCGAGTTCGCCTCCTCGGGGGGCAGTGCGGGGAAGGCCGTGCCCTTCATCTCTCGCGATCCGATCCAGAGCCTTCTGCAGAGCACACTCGAGGAAAAGCTGCGAGAACGCGGCGTGCCGGAGGACGATGCCAGGCATCGCAGCCTGCTGGGCTGTCTGATCCACCTGCTGAGGTCGGTACTGCACCCGGTTCGCTACGGACCGGAGGATCCCGACTGGGTGATAGACGTGGTCGCCGCGATGCTCGATCGCCTTGCGAGGGGAAACCATCGGTTCAACCCCTTACCGGCGGAACATCGGATCAGCGACGACGCCCGCGTGGTGATCGTCGGCGATTGGGGCACCGGGCTTCCGCGCGCGCAGGCGGTGGCCAGGCTCATGGCCGAGGAAGTCGCCGGGGCGCTTGGGGAAGGCCGCGAGGCGCATGTGGTGCACCTCGGCGACATCTACTACTCGGGGCTCGAGCAGGAGGTTCGACGTCATGTGCTGGCTCCCGGAATGTGGCCGGTCACTTTGGAGCAGGCGCGCGCCGGCGTCACGTCGTGGTCGCTGAACGGCAACCACGACATGTATGGAGGGGGCTACGGCTACTACGAAACGCTGCTTGAGGACGAGCGGTTCTCGAGCCAGCGCTCCTCCGATGGCGAGGGCACCAGCTTCTTTCGACTGCGCTCGCCCTCGTGGGACCTCGTGGCGCTTGACACCTCCTGGGACTCAGACGTGCTCTCGACTGGGTTCGTCGGCGTGCTCGAGGATCCTCAGGCAGAGTTCGTCAGCAGGGTGGCCGAGGAATCCGAGCGCAAGCTGATGCTGCTCAGCCACCATCAGCTGGTGTCGGTCTATGACCCGTCGGACATCGGCTCGACGCTGCCCAAGAAGCTCGCTCCGGTTCTCGAGAGCAGACGAGTCACCGCATGGCTTTGGGGCCACGAGCATCGCTGCATGGGCTTCGAGGAGGTCCACAAGGTGAAGTTCCCGCGCTGCATCGGGCACGGAGGGGTGCCAACGCTGATGGAGCACGCTCAGAACGAACTGATTCCCGCTCCGGGCGCCTGGGAGGAACGCGGCTTCGAAGAGTACCGGGGAGACAGATGGCAGCGTTTCGGCTTTGCGGTCCTCGACCTGGAAGGCGAACAGATAGACGTGCGCTATCGAGAAGATCAGGGATCTAGGACCCGTAGCGAGACAATCGCCTGACGGTCATTCACGGCGTGCTCTGCAAGCTGAATCCCAGGCGGCGAAAAGCGCCAACTCCCAGGCTAGGCTTCACACCGTGGCCGCCGGGCTCCGCTCAAGCTCGGCTCCCCACCGGCCGATGCGCTCGCATCGAGCGGCAGATCGAATCGCACAGACCTTCCAGGGAGGCAAGTTGACCGCCAAGAGGCTCATCAGACAGGCGGTCGCGCTGGTGCTCGTCGCCCTCGCGCCCACAGGCGTGGCCCTGGCGGCCACCCCGGCCCTCTCAGGCGGCACCGACGCCCAGGCTCCGCCCGGCGCCTCGACTCCGCCCGGCGCCTCGACTCCCCCTGCCGCCTCGACTCCGCCCGGCGAGACGACTCCAACGACGCCCACCCCGACGGTGTCCACGGCACCCACCTCACCCGCCGCTCCCCAGGCGGAAAAGCCGCCGGTCAAACCGACGGTTCGCACGCGCATCACAGCGCTTCCCTCGAGCAGCATCACGGACGCCACGGCGCACCTGAGGGTGCGCCTGTCGGCCGCTCCCGCCCCCGGATCGCCGGCGCCGATGCTGAGCCCGAGCGTGGCCGGCACGTGGACGGCCTCTGGGAGCTACGAGGAATTCACGCCCAAGTCCACGCTGGAGCCGTGCAGCAGCTACACGCTGACCGTATGGGCCGGGACCACCGCCACGGCAAGCCTTCCGCTCGGCAAGCGCCGCACGCTGAGCCTGCAGGTGGCGTGCCCGGGCGTGCAGGCCCTGCAGCAGACGCTCTCGCGGCTGGGCTACCTGCCGTACACGTTGCACTCCCGCTACAACCTCAACAGCGGCGGCGGCCCAGAGCCGCGCGGTGTTGCCGCCCGCTACACCTACCATCCACCGGCGGGCAGGCTCGTGGCGAACGTGCCCCACGCGCCAGGCCTCAGCTACGGGTCGCTCGACCCGACCACCCGCGGCGCGCTGATGGTGTTCCAGTCAGTTCACGGGCTCTCCCCCACCGGGGTCGCCGAACGCTCGACCTGGGCTTCGCTGCTGGCCGCCGGGACGCTCGGTCACGACGATCCGCGGCCGTACACGTTCGTGACCGTGTCCGAGTCGATCCCCGAGACCCTTGAGGTGCACCGCGGCCACCACGTGGTGCTCTCGACGCCCGCGAACACGGGCGTGCCTGGCGCGACCACCGAACAGGGCACGTTCCCGATATACGCGCGCTACACCTCGACAACGATGACCGGCACCAACCCGGACGGCTCCAAATACAGCGATCCGGGGGTGCCATGG
>DATHPT010000132.1:0-4849 GCA_035483615.1 Solirubrobacteraceae bacterium
GCCGGCGTGCGCCTGTTCTCGGCCTGGACGGAGTCCAAACGCGACAGCGCCCAGGTTCACACGCTGGAACTGCAGCACCGGCTGCTCCAAAAGCAGCACGCCAACCTTGCGAGCCCGAGCACCGTGCAGGCCGAGGCCCGTCGCCTCGGAATGATCCGCCAGGGCGAGCAGGCCTACATCGTGAGCGGCCTGCCCGCCAACTGAGGCACGTCCGTCTGCGCACGGTGCGGCGTTGAGGCGCTGCTAGCCTCGCCCTCGTGCCTGCCTTCGACAATGCGATCTACCAGTGGCAGCAGGGTGAGCGGCGGCTCTCACAGGCGCCCGCTGAGCGGCGCCCGCTGCTACAGCGGATCACCGACACCCTGGTCGTCGAGCTGCGCAAACGCCTCGGCGGACGCTTCTCGGCGGAGGAGCTGGCCGAGCTCTACGGTCGCGGCACAGCCTGGGGGCTGCAACTCGCCATGGACCTCGCTCCCGAGGATCCCTGGGCGTGGGACTCTGGCATCGTCATCGATGCCGCCTTCGCCCGCTACGTGCGCGAGGCCACCGACTATGCCGGCGGCCGCCTGATCCCGGCAGAGGGGTAGTCCTCGGCGCTCTAGCTCTCGGAGTCGGTCCGGCGGATCACTATCTGATCCTCTTCGACCGTCACCTGCACGGGCCTGTGGCCCGCCCAGTGCTCCGCGTAGACCGGATTGTCCTGGATCGCGGGGTCCAGCCACAGCCCATAGCCCTCTTCGCCATGGTCGAAGGTGCCCTCCAGGGGGCCCGAGTCGCGGGCAGAGGACCTGCGTCCACGGCGGCTGCGCCTGCGGCGCGGGGCGGAAGGTGCGCTCTCCTCGCTGTCCTCCTGAGCGTCGGCCTCGGCCTTCTCGCGCTCGGCCCGCTCGCGCTCGGCCTCCATCGCGGCCTCCAGTTCGGCGGCGATCAGCTCGTCGTCCTCGGCCCTCAGGTCGATCTCCTCCGGGTAGCCCGCCGGGCTGCTGACACCGTCAGAAGGGGCGTCCTCACCGGTCAGGTCGTTCTGGCGCTTGAACTGCTCGATCTCCTGGACGGTGACCTCGAGCTGGTGGGCCACCCAAGCATCGGTACGACCTTGTCGTACCCAGCTTCGGATCTGGTTCAAGTGCGGGCGCAGTGATCTACGAGCCATGGACGGCCCGGGAGACTAGCGCATGCTCCGCCGACTCGCTGAGGCGAGGTTTTCGGCGGCCTTCGCACAAACCCTGAAAGCCGCGAATCGCGCATGTGGAGTGCGCATTCGCGTTCGGTGGGACGGGACACTATGCTTGCCCTAGGGCGGGGCCGGGGGCGATCTCGCCCTACGACCATGGCCAACTAGAAGGGTGCAATCGATGCTGGTTCTGACGCGCAAGCCAAACCAGAGCATCATGATCGGCGACGACATCGAGGTCTCGGTGCTTTCGGTCGTGGGCGAGAAGGTGCGTATCGGCATCCACGCTCCTCACGACATCCCCGTATTTCGTACTGAGATCTACATAGAGATCCAGCGTGAGGAGGGCGAGCGAGAGGCCCATCCAAGCGACGATGCCATCCGCACCGAGGTCGACAACGCGTTGGGCAAGCTGGGCGAGACCTCTTCCTGAGCTCTTGCCGACACATGCAGAGCTTGCCGACTCATGCGGAGCTTGCCGACTCATGCTGAGAATGGCACGCGCACGAGCCAGACCTGGTGTGAGCATGCAGGTCAGACGCACGAGCCAGACCTGGTGTGAGCATGCAGGCCAGCCGTTGGTTGGTCCAGGCCGAGGCAGCTCTAGCTGAGCAGCATCTAGCTGAGCAGCAGGTACAGAATCCGAAACATCACGATCGTGACGATCACCGCGGTCAGCATCAGGGTCAGCACGAGCAGCACGAAGCGCATCGATCCGCGCTTGTGACGGCGGTCCACTTCCCGTTTGATCGCCCGCTGCTCCGCGGTGCGTCTCAGCGACGCCCGCCGGTGGCGCTCCATCGAGATCTCACGGGCAAAAGCCCGCTCGATCTCGGTGAGGCTCTGACGCATCCTCATGCGACGGGGGTCTTGCCCTCAGCGCGTTCGTAGACCTTCACGAAGCGCAGATAGTTCTCGGCGATCTGCCGTGCCCCGGCTGAGCGTTCGATCTTGCCCTCCACATATTCTTTCAGTGGGTTCCACCAGATCGAGCGGCCGATTGCGAAGCCCACGAAGCCATCCACCGGCGCGGCCTGCTCGAGCCAGTGGTCGACCTTGGCGTCATCCGCGCCACGACCGAGCACCACGCACACCACGCCGTCACGCCCGCCCGTGCGGGCCTGGGCGGCGAGCATTTCGCAGTCGCCGCGCTCGTCCACACCCTCGATCTTCCAGATGTCGACCTCGATGCCGGCGTCCTGGATCTCCGCGATGGCACGTCGCATCAGCTCAGGGCGCAGCTCCGTGTCATAGCGCTCTGTGCTTCCACCCACCGCCTGCAGCTGGGCCTCCTCTGCAGGCACCAGCAGCTCGAACAGGAACTTGCGCTCCTTGGAGTGCAGCCAGTCCGCCAGGCGCTTGAGCTTCTGCAGCTGTTCGCGGTTTTCCTCGTCGTTGCCCTCGGGGTTGTAGCGGACGAGCACCTTCGTGAAGTCGGGGTCGAAGCTCTCGATGTGCTCCCCGAACTGGTCGCCGTACTGGAAGTCGAACATGTTCTGCCCCGAGCGCTCCGCGGGCATCGCCAGCTTCAGGCCCTGCGCGCGGGCTTCCTCGGGGACCGTCCCGCCGAACTGCTCGTCGACGAGCACGCCGGTGAGCGAGGCGTCCGCTCCCTCGGCCACCGCGCGCTGCAGGCCCTCGAAGATGAGGTGCTTGGCGTCGGCGATCATCGCGGTCTGCTCAGCGTCCGGGTCGCCCTCGATCCCGAAGAACTTCTTCTGGAAAGAGCCGCGGTGGTCGAACGCGAGGATGTAGAGCTTCTTCTCGTAGCCGAGTTGCATCGATCGGTTTCCTTTGGCAGTCGCTGGTACCGCCTCGCCGCGGCGCCTGCATGGCGCTCGCAGGTCGCTGGCGAGGGAAATTGCACTCTATCGCCGGGACCCGCTGCGGCGGGGCTCGATTGGCTCTTAGAATGACATGATGCCCTCAGGCGCCGATCTGTTCGTGGTCTGCAAGAAGTGCGGATCGGAGGTCAGCCCGTACATAACGGAGTGCCCATACTGCGGCCACAGGCTGCGCAGGCGTGCGCCGAAGCTGCCCCGCGACCGTCTGCGTGAGCCTCGCAAAGGGATATTGCGTCGTCCCTCGCTCGGACGCCTGCGCAGCGGGGAGATCGCCGGACTGCGCGTTGACACCCCGCCCTACGCCACGATCGCGCTGGTGGTCGCGAGCTGCGCCATCTGGATCGCCGCCCAGGGCGCCTACCTGAATCTCGGCAAGCTCGTGATCGCGGGGCCCCTGCAGGGAGACTGGTGGCGGCTGTTCACCAGCCCTTTCGTCTACGGACGCGGCTTCTCCAGCGGCCTGTTCATGTTCGCCACGCTCGCCGCCGTCGCTCTCTTCGGCTGCCTGCTGGAGCGCCGTCACGGCCCACTGGTCGTGCTCGCGCTGTTCTTCCTCGCCGGGGTCACCGGTGCGCTGGCGGCCGAGGCTCTGTATGCCTTCCCGATCGTCAGCGGAGCCAACGCGGGCGCGCTTGCACTGCTGGCGGCCTGGGCGGCGCCCTATCTGCTTGCGGCGCGAGCGGGCGACTACTACGACGCCGATTTGCTCGGCACAGCCGCGATCGCCGCGGTGCTGCTCGCGATGCCCTATGCCCGGCCAGAGGTGAGCTGGATCGCAGGTGTGACCGGCTGCGCGTTGGGCCTGATGCTCGGGCTTGGCATGAGCAGGACCCGGGCTGCCTGACTCAGGCTGCTGAGGCGGCTGCCTGACGCGGTTGCCTGGCTCCGGCCTACAGATGCCTCCAATGTCGCCGTCGCAGCTGTCGCGGCCTATGATGGGACGGCTTTGTCAGACCGTTCCTACACTGCAGCGGAGGTCGACGCAGCTCTGGCGGCGCTGGTCGAGCCCGGTCGCCTCGCCCACGCCCAGGACATCGTGGTACATGCCGCCCCGACGCTCGTGCGCGTGCTCGCCGAAGCGCTCGCCGAAGGCGGTTGGTTCGGGGAGGCCCACCACGCCGAGGTGAGCCGTGTGGCAGGCGAGCAAGACGAGAGCGAGCGTGCTCGGGCGCTCAGCACGCTGGTCGCCGAGCAGACCAGGCTCGGTATGTTCGTGGGGGTCGCGGTCGGCTTTGAACTGGCCCAAGAGCTGGCCCAGCTACGTGAGCCCAACAAGAGCGAGCCGGGCGGTTGGGAGCCCCCGGAAAACCAAACCCCCAAAGAGGAGCACTGAACATGCAGATTCGCTTTCTAGGCCATGCGGCCTTCGAGCTCACCGACGGCGACACCTCCGTGCTGATCGATCCGTTTCTGACCGGCAACCCGAAGGCAGCTGTCTCGGCCGATGAGCTCAATCCCGATGCGATCCTGCTCACCCACGGTCACGCCGATCACATCGGTGACACCGTCTCGATCGCCAAGCGCACCAATGCCCATGTCGTGGCGATCGTGGAGATCGCCAACGAGCTCGGCGAAGAAGGCCTTGAGAACGTGCACGACCCCAACATCGGCGGTACGGTCGAGCTCGAGTGGGGCTCGGCGAAGCTCGTCCCCGCCTGGCACACCTCCACGACCCCGAAGGGCACCGTCAACACCCCCGCTGGGCTGATCGTGAGGTTCGCCGGCAAGACGATCTACCACGTCGGAGACACGGGCCTGTTCTCAGATCTCGCCCTGAACGCCAAGCAGGCCGGCACCATCGACGTGGCGTTGATGTGCATCGGAGGCCACT
>DATHPT010000133.1:0-2534 GCA_035483615.1 Solirubrobacteraceae bacterium
CCTCGAGCTGGGCGGTGGTCCAGCACTCGAAGGCCGTGCAGTGCTGCTCGTAGGCGGCGATCACCGAGTCCCCGTAGTTCCAGTACAGGCGCGGCTCGGGGTTCAGCCAGAAGGTGCGCCCGGCGCGCGCAGCCACCTGCCCGAACAGATCGGCGCGCGGGTCGCGGCCGTTGGTGCGAGCGTCCCCGAGCACGATCACGGTGGCGCGCGGGTTCATGTCGTCCTGGATCAGCTCCAGGAGCTCTGACCACACGCGCCCGTAGTCGGTGTAGCCGGAGATGTCGGCCACACCTGCGTCTGTTGAGATGCGCTCGCTCACGGCCCGGAAGTCGCGCTCGTGCTCGAATACGTCGGTCACCTCGCTGATGCGCTCGATGAACACGAATGAGCGCATCTTTCGAAACGAGTCGTGCAGGGCGTGGAGCACCGACAGGAAGAACACCGAGGCTGAGGTGACGCTAGTGGAGACGTCGCACAGCACATAGATCTCCGGGCGCCGCGGACGCCGGGGGCGGTAGCGCAGCTCGACCGGCACGCCCCCCGTCTGCAGCGAAGCCCTCATGGTGCGGCGCACGTCGACGTGGGCGTGGTGGCGGTGGCCGCGGTTCTGCTTGCCCTGAGTGGCGAGGCGCCGGCGCAACTGCGCCACCACACGGTGCACCGCGGCGAGATCGGCCAGCGGCCCCGAGGGCAGTGCGCGGTCAAGCTCTCCGAGCGGCCGCGCGGGAGGGAGCCGCCCGGAGCGCTGCACCTGGGAGCGTTCGAGCTCGCGCCGCATCAGCGCCTCGAAGCGCCGCAGGGCCTCACGCGGTACGCCATCGCGGCGCGGGTCGTCCTCGGGCAGCTCCGGTTGGGGCTCGGCGCGCAACCCGAGCGCGCGCCTGATGCGCTGCACATCGACGCCGATCACCCCCGATCCCTGCTCCTGCTGGCCGAACGTGGCGATCGCGATGCGCGCGAGATCGCGCATCGCTCCCTCGGCGCCGTCGCGCAACGCGGCCGCGATCTGGCGGCGCAGGGCGTCGAGTTCGGTTTCGGAGAGCTCGGCAGGGTCGGACTGCGAACCGCTGCCTTCCTCGATCCCCTGGCGCACCGACTCGATCTCGACGGCCCTGAAGAAGAAGCGGTCGAACACCAACTCGAACGTCCGCCTGTCCTCCTGGCTCTTGGCCAGTGTGGCCGCCAGGGCCTCGCGGAAGTCTCCCTGCTCGGTCCAGGGGATCTCGCGCAGGACCGCGAACGCGTCCAGCAGCTCTGAGGTGCCCACCGCGACGCCCTCGGCGCGCAGCTGCTCGCCCAGTTCCAGCAGCCGCGCTGCGATCCCCTCGAGCGGGGTCGTCTGCGGGGAGCTGCGAGGGAGGCCCGCCGCGGTGCCCTCGGGCGGGATCGCCTGTGGTGAGCTGTGTGGAAGCCCCGCCGCGGTGCCCTCCGGCGGTGTGGCGTCAGGGGCGAAGCGGTCCTCAGGCAGGCTGGGCATTGGCCGGTTCGGCCTGTGAGAGCTTCAGCCCGACGCGCTCGGCCACGATGTCCATGTCGGTGCGGTGCTTGACGATCACCGACATCGTGGAGTTGAACGTGTCGGCGTCGATGTCCTTCGCGCCAAGCAGCAGCAGGGCGCGCGCCCAGTCGATCGACTCGGCGATCGAGGGAGGCTTCTTGAGGTCGAGCTCGCGCACCATCCCCACCACCTCCACGAGTCGCGTGGCCATCGCCTCGGAGAGATCGGGCGCGTGTAGCCTCACGATCTCGAGCTCATGCTCGAGTACGGGATAGTCGAGCCACAGGTACAGGCAGCGGCGCTTCAGCGCCTCGGTCAGCTCGCGCGAGTTGTTGGAGGTGAGCAGCACCACTGGGTGGGTGTTGGAGGTGACCCGTCCGAGCTCGGGGATCGAGATCTGAAAGTCAGAGAGCACCTCCAGCAGCATCGCCTCGAACTCCTGGTCGGTCTTGTCGATCTCGTCGATCAGCAGGACCACCGGCTGCTCTGAGGCGATCGCGCTCATCAGGGGCCGGGCAAGCAGGAACTCCTCGCCGAAGATGTCCTGCTGGACCGCCTCCCAGCCGGTGTCCGACGCCTCGGCCTGGATGCGCAGGAGCTGCTTACGGTAGTTCCACTCATACAAGGCCTTCGCCTCGTCGAGACCCTCGTAGCACTGCAGGCGGATCAGCTCGCGGCCGAGATAGCGGGCGAGCGCCTTGGCCAGCTCGGTCTTGCCCACGCCGGCGGGCCCCTCGACGAGCACGGGCTTGCCGAGCTTGGTTGCCAGGAACGCGACCAGGGCGGTCGAGTCGCTTGGCAGGTAGCCGACCGAGCGCAGGCCCTCGGCGACGTCTGCGGAGGAGAGGGGTCCCTCGGAGGGCATCGTCGGGGGAATGATAGGGCTCCTCAGTCTCCGTCTCGCTCCGGTGGCTGGTCCTCGAAGGAGAGCTGATCCGACGGAGTCGGGGGAAAGCGCGGTCTTGTGCGCGCCGGTGAGCGGGGACCCGAGGCGGCCTGCCGGGGTGCGGATGGCGAAGGGGAGCTTGGGCTCGTG
>DATHPT010000134.1:0-4577 GCA_035483615.1 Solirubrobacteraceae bacterium
GAAGGCACGCCGCTGCCGCCGCCGCTGAGGAAGATCCCCTCAGGCCAGGAAGGCGCGGGTCAGGTGCTGCTGCCGGTGACCGGAACCCACAGCCCGGTGGACGTCGATCTGCTCGGCGACATCACGCGCCTGCCCGAGGCCCAGCGCCTGACGATCATTCTCAACGAGCTCGGCGCAGGCTTCGCCGGGCGAGGCTCCGATCTGAACGTGGTCATTCGCCGTGCCAACCCGGCGCTGCAGGGTCTCGAACAGGTATTGGCGGTGCTCGCCAAGGAGAACAAAGTGCTGAGCGATCTGGCCGTCGAAGGCGATCGTGCGACCGCGCCGCTCGCCGCCGACCGCTCGCGGCTCGTGGGCTTCCTCAACGCCAGCAAGACGGTCGCCCAGGCGACCGCAAATCAGCGTGGCGCGCTCGCACAGAACTTCGCTGCCTTCCCGGCCTTCCTGGAACAGCTCGGACCGGCGATGGAACGGCTCGGGCACTTCGCTGCGGAGACCACGCCCACCTTCGAAGACCTCAACGTTGCAGCGCCGGGCATCAACAAAACATTCAAGAGCATCGCTCCGTTCTCGAAGTCCTTCGAAGGCTTCCTCCAGGCGTTCGGCAAGAACGCACGGAGCACCGCATCGGCGCTGAAGGCCGTCGAACCGCTGCTGCCCCTGGCAAAGTCGCTGGGTCAGAACGCCAAGCCGTTTGCCAACAACTTCTCCGGGCTGCTCACAAGCCTGCGTTCCACGGGCGGTCTCGAGCGGCTGCTGGACTTCATCTATCTGGGGGGCGGAAGCATCAACGGCTATGACTCGCTCGGGCACTTCCTGCGAGCTGAGATCGTGGGAAGCGGTGGCTGCTTGAGCTACGCGACCCAAGTCAATCCCCTCTGCACAACCGGGAAATTCCTCGGTGGCAGCAGCTCGAGCGCCAAGGCCTCCGCCGCCAGCGCCAATTCGACGAGCGTCGTGATGCAGCGCACGCTCGCGGTCCTCAAAGGCATGACGCCGGCCCAGGCGACCGCCAAGTACCCGGGCTCGACCGCCGTGGAAGGGAATGCGGTCGGCGGCCTGCCGACTGCCTCCGGCTCCACACCGGCCGCCCAACCCGTGGGCGGCGCTGCAGCCGGCACCACCTACTACTCGCCCGCCGAAGAAGGCTCCGAAGCGGGCAGCATGTTGCTCAACTACCTGCTCGGCAACTGACGATGACGATCGCACGACTCACAGCGACTCAACTCCTGCTCCCATCACTGGTGGCGCTTGCCCTGCTGGTCCCCGCGGGAGCTCTCGCAGATACCACGACGACCGTCGTACCTGCTCCGGAAGCGCCTGTGCAGGCGCCCGAAACCACGACCACAACGGTGCCCGCTCCCTCTGAATCGGCTCCGCCGAGCACACCCACGACGGCAGAAGCGCCTCCGTCGTCGACCGCGCCGCAGACGACACCCACACCGGCCCCGGAAGTGACGACGGTCCCGGCTCCGCAGGTCCGAACCCAGAGCTCACAGCCGCCCGCGGCGGTCACGCATGTCCACCGACGCGCGCCGAAGGCGCAAAAGCCATCGAAGCCAGGGTCCGGCGCAAAGGGAGATGGCGGAACCCCCCTGCCGCCGTCGGCGCTCACCCCGCCCGTGCCCTCCACGCTCGGCGGCTCAGTCTCGGGCGTGCCGAGCTTCTTCATTAACAGCTTCAGCATTCCGCCGTTCCTGCTGCCGATCTACCAGGCCGCCGGCGCCGCCTACGGCATCCCGTGGCAGGTGCTCGCGGCGATCAACGAAGTCGAGACCGACTACGGCCGCGACCTCAGCATCTCGAGCGCCGGCGCCGAGGGCTGGATGCAGTTCCTGCCGAGCGAGTGGGGGCAGTACGGGGTCGATGTGAACAACGACGGTTTCGAGGACCCCAACAATCCGGCCGACGCGATCTTTGCCGCTGCGCGCTATCTGAAGGCGGCTGGGGGCAATCGTGACATTCGAGCGGCGGTCTTCTCCTACAACCACTCACAGACGTACGTGAGCTCGGTGCTGCTGCGCGCACGGCTGCTCGGCGGCACGCCGCCCGAACTGCTGGGAGCGATCACCGGGCTGACCGAAGCTCGCTTTCCCGTCTATGCGGCCTCGCACTACAGCGACGGCTTCCCGACCACCGAAGGCGCGGCGCCCCACACGGTCGCCGGGACCACCATCTATTCCCAGGACGCCGCCCCGGTGATCGCCGTGCAAGACGGGCGCATCACCCAAATTGACCAGAGCGGTCCGCTTGGGCCCAGCATCTCGCTCAGAGATGCTTACGGGAACACCTACACCTACGCGGAGCTCGGAACGCTTGCGACGCTCTACCCGGTCCTCGAAGCTCCTGAATCGCACGCCCACGCCGGCACGGCTGCGCTGACGGGCGATTCACTGGCTGGCGGCACATCTACACCGGCATCAAACGGAGCCACCCGCATGTTCAGGGCCGGCTCTGAGAATGTCTACCTGCACCCACTCCATGTCGGGGCGCAGGTGATCGCAGGAACAGTGCTCGGGCATGTCGGCTCTGGCGTTGCTCCGCACATCGTCTTTCAGATTCGCCCAACGGGGGCCGATGCGCCGCTGATCGATCCCAAGCCGATTCTCGACGGCTGGGTCAAGCTGCAAAGCTCCTCCGCGGTCAAAGCCAAGGGCCGCGATCCGTTCGCGAAGATCTCGCCGAGCCCCGGTCAAGCGCTGCTCGAGTCAAAGACACAGCTCGAGCAGCAGATCCCGCGTGACCACAACATCCATCTCGCCTCGTGCGAGCGACGCCTGATCGCCGACGGGCGAGCGGATCGCCGGGTGCTCGCGACGCTCGAGTTCCTTTCCGCATCCGGACTGAAGCCAAGCGTCTCGGCTCACAGCTGCGCCCAGGCGGCCACGGCAAGCCGCGGGTTGTCCTCGACCGGGAGCGCCGGCGACGCCGTCGACATATCGGAGCTGGACGGGCTGCCCGTGGTGGGCTCGAGCGGCCCGAGCGCGGCTGCGAACGTCGCCGTGCACAAGCTGGCTGCTCTGCAGGGCGTCATGAAACCGCTGCAAATCGCGAGCTCGGCTCGCTTTGCAGGCGTGCTCCATACGGTCGTTCTTCCCGGCTACACGCGCCTGCTCCATATCTCGTTCACGCCGCTCGGTGGCGGTGAGGCGCGCGCCGCCGGGCTCGCCGGCAGTGGGCTCACGCCCGCACAATGGCTCAAGCTGGTCGCCCGCTTGGGTGAGGTGCCCGACCCTGCCGTCAGCCCCAAGCCGTCCCCCGCCGCGATCCCAGACCATCCCGCCACCGGCGCGGCGGAAGGCGGGTAGCGCGATGGCGACCACCGTCCCTCCGAGCCCACCCGCGACACCTCCGTCGCTGCCGCCTCCGGCACGCCCGCCACGGCGCGCGAACACGGTGCGCATCGGAGCCTTCGCGGCGATCGCGGCCGTGGTCGTGGTCCTGCTGGTGCTCGCCTTCGGCAAAGGCGGCGGCGCCACCTACCAATTGATCTTCCCCGAAGCGGGACAGCTGGTGCGAGGCGATCAGGTCCAGGTCGGCGGCGTTCCGGTCGGCTCGATCAAGGACATCACGCTGCTTCCCAACTACAACGTGCGCATCACGGTCCACATCGAATCCTCGCTGGTCCCACTGCACCGGGGCACGAGCGCCGAAATCCGGGTGCCATCCCTGTCGAGCGTCGCCAACCGCTACATCGCCCTCTCGCCCGGTCCCAACAACCGGCCCGAGCTTCCGGCCGGCTCGACATTGCCGACAACCGCCACGCATGGAGTGGTCGACCTCGATCAGCTGTTCGGCATCTTCAACGCCAAGACCCGCAGGGGTCTGCAGCAGCTGATCCAAGGCTCCGCTGAACAGTACGCCGGCGCAGCCCCTCAGCTGCAGACCGATGTGCACTACTTCCCGCCGTCGCTTGCTGCGCTCGATCATGTGCTCGCCGAGCTCGGACGCGATCAGCCGGTGTTCTCCAACTTCCTCGTGGAAACCGCCAAGGCGACGACCGTGCTGGCAGGTCGCAGCCAGCAGCTCACAGAACTCATCAGCCATGCCGACACCACCTTTACCGCGATCGGATCTCAGCAGACCAATCTCGCCAACGGGCTGAAGGCGCTGCCCGCCACGCTCAGGGAAGGCAACCGCACGTTCGAAACGCTGCCGGCGACGCTTGCCGACCTGACCAAGCTGGTCAACGTCTCAAAGCCGGACACCAAGACGCTCGCGCCCTTCCTTGCCAAGCTGCGCCCGCTGGTGATCGCCGCGACTCCGGTGGTGGGGAACTTCAGCGAAGCGATCAGCAAGCCCGGCTCGAGCAACGACCTGACCGAAGCCGCGCTCGCGCTGCCCGGCCTGGCGAAAGCGCTCGTGACCGCCTCGCCAGACGGTGTGCGCTCGCTCGAAGAATCAGTTCCGATGACAGCTCTGTTCGGGCCCTACACACCGGATTTCGAGGGCCTGGTTCGGGACTTCGGAGAGGGCACCGCCTACTACGACGCAAACGGCCACTACGCGCGTGTCGCCGGCCTGTTCCCCGACTTCGAACTGGGCGCGGAAAACACGCTGAAACCCGCAAATCCGAC
>DATHPT010000135.1:0-2566 GCA_035483615.1 Solirubrobacteraceae bacterium
GAAGTTGCGCTTGGAGAGGCGCACGTAGTGGCGCACGATCTCGGGCTCTGAGACCTCCGGCAGGCGCGGCGGCTCGGCGCGGCGCAGGTGGGCGGGGAGCAGCTCGGCGAGCGGTACCTCTGGGACGTCGAGCGCCGGGCACTGGAATGCTGTTCGACCGGGGGCGCCGCGCTCGAAGATCGTCAGCGCCCGTTCACGCTGGAGCGGCGTGTCGGTGCACTGCGACGGGGGCCGCGACGGGGGCTTATACGCGCGCGCAGGCGCATGCGTGGGGCGAGCGTTTTCGCTCATGTAGCCCACAGCTCCCACCCGCTCGATCGCGCGCCGCTCATGTGCCCACCCCGACCTCGACCGCGCGCGCCCCGCCGTCACCGGTCCCTCGCTCGAGCCCAACCGCGTGCCCGAGCACCTTCGCCAGGCGGTCGATGTCGGCGCGCGAGCGCCGCTCGGTGATCGCCACGAGCAGCCCGCCGCGATCCTGCGGGCGTCCCGTTAGCGCGAACAGGTCAGCGCCTGGATTGATCCCCTCAGCCGCGCAGCGCTCGCGGACCGCCGCCACGTCGGCGTCGAGGCGAACGGCGAACTCGCGCACGGCCGGCTGCGAGTGAAGTGGGGAGACCCCGTCGAGCGCACATAGCGTCTCACGCGCATAGTGGGTGCGCCGCAGCAGAAGCTCGCCAAGCTCGACGAACCCGCGCCGCCCGAGCCACGCCAGATAGACGACGCCTGCAAGCGCGTTGAGGGCTTGGGAGGTGCAGATGTTGGACGTGGCCTTCTCGCGGCGGATGTGCTGCTCGCGCGTCTGCAAGGTGAGCACGAAGCCGCGGCGGCCGTCCACGTCGGTCGTCTCTCCGGCGATGCGTCCGGGCATGCGCCGCAGGTAGATCTCGCGCGCGGCGAAGAAGCCGAAGGAGGGGCCCCCGTAGTCGAGGCGATTGCCGAGCGACTGGCCCTCCCCCACGGCCACGTCGACCCCGCACTCGCCCGGTGGGGCGAGGACGCCGAGCACGATCGGGTCGACCTGGGCGATCGTGACGAGCGGCTCGCCGCCGGTCTGCTTTGCGGCGGCGCAGAGCGCCCCGACGTCCTCGACGGCACCGTAGAAGTTGGGTTGGGCGAGAATCGCCGCCGATGTGTCCTCGTCGATCGCGGCCGACCACGCTTCGGGATCGGTGACGCCGCCCGAGAGCGGCACCTCGACGACCTCGATGCCATACCCGTGGGCGTAGGTGCGCAAGGTGGCAAGCGTGTGCGGGTGAAGTCCCGCGCTCGCCACGAAGCGCGAGCGGGAGTTGTGGAGCTTGGCGAGGTAGCCGGCCGAAGCGACTGCGCTCGGCCCCTCGTACACCGACGCGTTTGAGACCGGCAGGCCGGTCAGCTCGCAGATCGCGGTCTGGTACTCGAACATGACCTGCAGGCCCCCCTGAGAGATCTCCGGCTGGTAGGGGGTGTAGGGGGTGAGGAACTCGGAGCGCTCCATCAGCATGTCCACGATCGAAGGCACATAGTGGTCGTACATGCCGGCGCCGAGGAAGCACAGCTCGTCCTCCGCCGAGACGTTGCGGGCCGCAAGCGCGAGCAGATGCTCGTAGACCTCCTGCTCGCCCATGCTGTCGGGCAGGGCCAGGAGTCGATCGAGGCGCACGCCCTGTGGGATCTGGCGGTCGAAGATCTCCTGCACTGAGGAGACCCCGATAGCCGCGAGCATCGAGGCGAGGTCGGAGTCGGTGACTGATGTGTAGGTGGTCAACTGGGCTTGAGCCTAGCCGCTGATCCGGCCGCCTCCGGACTGCGACGGCGCGGCGGTGACACGCGCGGGTCGCTAGCCAAGGGTGGCGCTGTAGGCCTCGGCGTCGAGCAGCTCGCCACGCTCGGAGGGATCGGCGAGACGAATCTTCACGAGCCAGCCATCGCCGTAGGGATCGTCGTTGATGGCGTTCGGGCTGTCGGCGAGCGCCTCGTTGACCTCCACGATCTCTCCGGAGAGCGGCGCCACCACGTCCGAGACGGCCTTGACGGACTCGACCTCGGCGTAGGGCTCGTCCTTCCTGACGGCTGTGCCGGGTGAGGGCGGCTCGAAGAAGACAACCTCTCCCAGCGCGTCCTGCGCGTACCAGGTGATGCCGAGCGTGGCAACACCGTCCTCGCCCAACCGTGCCCAGTCGTGCTCGGGGTGGTACAGCAGGTCGTCTGGACAGCTCACCTCGGCCATCGGCGCAGCTCCTCGGTTGGGGGTATATCTCGGTGCAGGATATTCATGCGCGCTTCTCGATGAAGGGCTTGGGATGAATGTGCGCGTCGCGGAGTCGTCCACGCACGTCGATCTGCAGAGGCATGCCGACGGCGGAGCTGGCGACGGGCACGTAGGCAAGGCCGACGCCCACGTCGAGACAGGGTGAGAGCGTGCCGCTGGTGACCACACCGCCGCCGAGGACCGGATTGCCCTGACGCGCGATGCCCGGGCCGTCGAGTGTGAAAGCAACCAGCCGCTCAGACGGCCCGCTTTCACGGGCCGAGCGGACGGCCTGTGAGCCGATGAAGCCGGTCTCCTCCTTGCAACACCAGC
>DATHPT010000136.1:0-5820 GCA_035483615.1 Solirubrobacteraceae bacterium
CGGCCGCCTGGCCGATCACGATCGGCCCCGACCCCAGGATCAGGATCTTCTGGATGTCATCGCGTCGGGGCACTCACCAGCCTCCAACACGCCACGAGCACGCCCATCCCAGACCCCCGGAGGGGGTCCCATCCCCAAAAAAAGAACAGGCAATCTTGCGCCTCAACATCAGGCGGCCGCGATGCGCTCGAGAAAACGGTCGAACAGGTGCAGGCTGTCGTGCGGCCCGGGCCCCGCCTCGGGGTGGTACTGCACCGCGCCGCCGGGCACGTCCAGCAGCTCAAAGCCCTCGACCGTACGGTCATACAGGTTCACGTGGGTGAGCTTTGCCGCGCCGAAGTCGGTGTCCCAGCGCACGGGCTCGTCGCTGTCGAGCGTGCGGGCGCCACCCGGTCCGAGCACCGCGAAGCCGTGGTTCTGCGAGGTGATCTCCACGTGCCCGGTGTGCAGGTCCTTGACCGGATGGTTGGCCCCGCGATGCCCGAACGGGAGCTTGTAGGTCTCAAGGCCGAGCGCCCGGCAGAGCAGCTGGTGGCCGAGGCATATGCCCCACACCGGCTTGCGTCCCACGACCTGACGCACGGTGTCCACCACGTGGTCGAGCGCAGCCGGATCGCCCGGACCATTGGCGAGGAACACCGCGTCGGGGTCTTCTGAGAGCAACTGCTCGGCGGAGCTCGAGCACGGGTGCAGGGCCACGCGCGCGCCGCGCTTGAGCAGATGGCGCACGATCGAGAGCTTGATGCCCGTGTCCAGCACAGCGATCAGCGGCCCGTCTCCCTCACCGTGCAGGCTGACACGATCTGGAGATACGAGCCCGGCGAGATCCTGTCCTGCCATCGACGGCTCCGCATCGATCAGCTCGCGCGCCCGGTCCTCCCCCATCTCCGCAGGAAAGATCCCGCCGCGCATCGCGCCCGCCTCACGGATATGGCGTACGAGCTCGCGCGTGTCCACGCCGCTGATCGCCGGCACCTGGCAGTCGGAGAGCCAGTCGAGCCAGCCACGCTCGGCCCCGGGGGCGTCCTCGCGGTTGCACGCCTCGCGCATGATCACCGCACGGGCCCACACGCGCTCTGACTCCATCGCGGATGCGCTGACCCCGTAGTTGCCGATGTGAGGGTAGGTGAAGGTGATCAGCTGCCCGGCAAAGGACGGGTCGCTGACAGACTCCTGGTAGCCGGACATGCCGGTCGTGAACACGACCTCGCCCACCGCAGGCGCGTCGGCGGCGCACGCCTCCCCGTCAAAGCGGGCGCCATCCTCGAGCAGCACGTAGGCCTCGCGCCGGGGCATCAGACGATCAGCCTCTGCACGGCCTTGAACTCCGGCGTGCCGGCTCGCTCCAGCAGCTCGAACAGGACCGACTCCACCGTGCTCACGACCGCGCCGGAACGCTCGAGGCGCTCCAGGCCACGCTCGTAGTCGAGCTGGTGGCGTGAGCCGACGGCGTCCGCCGGCACATGCACCTCCATCCCGCGCTCGAGCAGGTCGTGGACGGTTTGGGAGACACACACGTGCGTCTCGATCCCACACACGATCGCCTGTGGACGCCCGCCAAGATCAAAGCCATCCGCGCGCGCCGCCGAGAACACGGTCTTCTCGATCCGCTGCTCGTCCTCCAGGCCAAGCTCGGGCGCGGTGTGGCCAAGCCCCTTCGGGTACTGCTCGCTCACGATCCGCGGGACCTCCAGGATACGAGCGCCCTGCACGAGCTTCGAGCACGCCAGGGCGACCCCGGCGAATGAGGCATAGGAGCGAAACCCCTCCTGCACGTCGACCACGACGAGCACAGCCTGCTCGCGCTTGAGCAGAGTCACGCTGCCACCACCGAGAAGGCCCGCTCCCGGTAAGCGATGCCGCCCGCCGCGACCGTCATCAGCACTCGCCCGCTCAGGCGGCGACCGGCAAAGCAGCAGTTCTCCGAACGGCTCTCCCAGCCATTCTCCCCAGCCACCCACTCGGCGCCAAGATCCACGAGCGTCAGGTTTGCAGGCTCGCCGACGGCGATCGTGGGGGTCGGCAGCCCGAACAGCGCGGCGCCAGCGGTCATTCGCTTCACCACCAATCCCAGCTCGAGCACGCCGGGCAGCACGAGCTCGGTGTAGAGCGCCGCGAACGCGGTCTCCAGACCGGTGGTGCCCATCGGCGCCTGCTCGAACGGAACCTCCTTCTCGTGCGGCGCGTGCGGCGCGTGATCGGTGGCGAGGCAGTCGATCGCACCCGAGCGCAAGCCCTCGATCAGGGCAATCCGATCGGCCTCGCCGGCGAGCGGCGGGTTCATCTTCATGCGCGTGTCAAGGCCCCGTACATGCTCGTCGCACAACAGCAGATGGTGGGGCGTCACCTCGGCGCTCACCCGAAAGCCACGGTCCTTGGCCGCGGCGACGGCCTGCACGGAGGCTGTGCAGCTCAGATGCTGAAAGTGCACGCGCCCGCCCTCATAGCCGGCGAGCTCCGCATCGCGGGCCACCATCGTGGACTCGCTCACGCTCGGGATCCCACCGATCCCGAGCGCGGCGCTGACCGCGCCCTCGTACATGCTGCCGCCGTGTGACAGCGACGGATCCTCCTCGTGTAGGGTCAGCACCCCCCCGCACAGACGCTGATACTGCAGCGCCTTGCGCAGCACACCGGCGCTCGCCACCGGTCGCCCGTCGTCGGTGAACCCAAGCGCCCCCTCCCCCATCAGCTCGGCCATCTCGGTCAACTCGACGCCCTCCAGACCGCGGGTGATCGCCGGCAGGAAGCCCACCGGCACACGCGCCTCGCGCGCCGCGGCCTCGCGCAACGAGCGCAGCAGCGGCGCCGAGTCGAGCACCGGATCGGTGTTGGGCATCGCGATCACTGCGCCGAACCCACCGGCGGCGGCGGCGCGGGTGCCGGTCTCCAGATCCTCCTTGTGCTCCTGGCCAGGAGTGCGAAAGTGCACGTGCGGGTCAACGAACGCCGGCAGCAGATGCCTGCCGGCGCCCTGAACAAGCTCAGTCTGCCCATCCGGGCTCAGCTCTCCTGCCGGCGCGATCTGCGCGATCGCGCCGCCGCGCACCAGCACATCGCAGAGCGCGTCCAGCCGGGCGCGGGGATCCAGCACGTGCGCGCCGGAGACCAGCAGGTTGGCGCTTGGCAGCGTGCCAGGCGCACCGACCGGGTTGTGGACGAGCGCCGGCGCCGCCATCACGCGAGCTGGGGCTCGGGAACGGGACGGAACGCGCGCGAGCCCGAAAGCATCTCGTACAGAACAGCCATCCGCACAACCACCCCCGCCTCCACCTGTGAGGTGATCAGCGCCTGCGGCGAGTCGACCACCTCGCCGGAGAGCTCGACGCCACGATTGACCGGGCCGGGATGCATCAGCAGCTGACGGGGGGAAAGGCGGCGTGCATTGACCTGAAAGCAGGCGGCATACTCGCGCAACGAGGGCACCAGCGCCTCGCTCATTCGCTCGTGCTGCATGCGCAGCGCGTACACCACGTCGGCGCTCGGCAGCTCCTCGAGCGTGAAGCGCACATCGCAACCCAGCGCCTCGATGCCGCGCGGGATCAACGTCGGTGGGCCGGCGACGGTCACCTTCGCGCCCATTCGCTGAAAGGCAAGGACATTGGACCGCGCAACCCGCGAGTGCGCCACATCGCCGACGATCCAAATCGAGGCGCCATCGAGCGAGCCGACTCTGCGCTGCAGCGTGTACACGTCCAGCAACGCCTGCGTGGGATGCTCGTGCTTGCCGTCCCCTGCGTTCACGATCGCCGCGCTCGTCCAGCCAGACACGAGCTCCGCCGCGCCTGCCCATGGTGTGCGGATCACGATCACATCTGGCTTGTGGGCGCTCAACGTGAGCACCGTGTCCTTCAAAGACTCGCCCTTCTCCACGCTGGATCCGCTGGAGACGAAGTTCACCACGTCCGCCGAGAGGCGCTTGGCGGCCAACTCGAAGGAGCTGCGAGTACGGGTGGAGGCCTCATAGAAGAGGTTCAGCACCATCCTGCCGCGCAAAGCCGGCACCTTCTTGATCTCGCGGTCAGACACCTCGGCGAAGCGTGCGGCCTGCTCGACGATCCGCTCGATCCCCGCGCGGTCCAGATCCTCGATCGAGAGCAGATGGTTCACGCGCCCACCATGGATTGGATTCCCACGCCCCCGCGCCCGATCGCGACCTCGTCGACGCCATCCAGCTCCCTCACGCGCACGCTCACGTGCTCCTCGCGGGAAGTCGGAAGGTTCTTGCCCACATAGTCGGGGCGGATCGGCAGCTCGCGATGGCCACGATCAGCCAGCACCGCCAGCTGCACCCGTTCGGGCCTTCCGTAGTCGAACAGCGCCTCGATCGCCGCGCGCACCGTACGGCCCGTGTAGAGCACGTCGTCGACGATCACCACCGTGCGCTGGGAGAGGTCGAAGTCGATGTGCGAGGCGTGCACCACCGGCGCCTGTGGCCGCGATGCGACATCATCGCGGTAGAAGCCGATGTCGAGGTCCCCGAGCGGGACGTCGGCTTGCAACAGCTCCTCCAACAGGACCTGCAGACGCTGAGCGAGAATAGCGCCACGACGGTGGATGCCGACGACGGCCACCGTGGAGGCGATCGTGTTGCGCTCGGCTATCTCGTGGGCGATGCGCACCAGCGCCCGCGCCACCTCGTCCTCTCCGAGGACGATCTTCCCGTCGTTCATCGATTCCTTCCTGGCCTCTCCGGACCGGGTTAAAGGAGCAGGGCGACTGTATCAACGCCGGGCGACGCTTTGGGTCGAAGTCTCGTCCGTCTGCTCATCGCCCATGTCCTGCGAAGCCGGCGGGTTCTGCTCGGAGCTTTCCGGCAGATCGTCGGGGCCACCGGCGACGACCTCGGCTCGACCCTCGACGGTCGCGCGCTTGGCAGACCAGCGGATCAGCTGCGCCGGGCCCTTCTCGGGGAAGGGAATGTCGATCGTGTCGAAGTCACGCGGAGCCTCAGTCGCCGCGAACACCGAGCGGGCCTCTTCGCGCAGGTCCCCGCCGGGGTAGCGCGTCGAGATATGCGTCAGCGCCAGCAACTTCACATGCGCGTCGAGTGCTACCTGCGCTGCCTGTCTGGCGGTGGAATGGCCGGTCTGGCGTGCCCGCTCGCGCTCCTCCTCGGCGAACGTCGCCTCGTGGATCAACAGGTCCGCTTCGTTTGCGGCCAGCCTCAGTGGCTCGCAAGGCGCCGTGTCGCCTGAGATGACGATCTTGCGCCCCTCGCGCGTGGGGCCCATCACCTGCTCGGGGCTCACGCCGGCGACCGTCTCTCCGCGCGTCAGCCTCCCGAAATCCGGACCGGGAGTCACGCCGAGCTTCGCCGCCAGCTCCGGGTCGAGATGGCCCGGGCGGGGATCCTCGACGATCACATAACCGTAAGCGTTGTTGCTGCCATGGCTCACGGGCACGGGCGCCACCACATAGCCGTCGAATTCCACGTCGTCCTCGGGGTCGAGCTCCACCACCCGCAGCTCATACGGGAGCCGCCCATAGATGAAATGCGTCTCCTCCATCATCCGGCTCAGACCGCGCGGGCCGTAGATGGCCAGCGGTTGATCCCGTTCTCGCAACGCAAAGGACTTGAGCATCCCTGGGAGCCCGAGCCAGTGGTCGGCGTGGAAATGCGTGACGAACACGCAGCCAACATCGGCGAGTCCCACAGAGCGCATCAGCTGGCGTTGCGTGCCTTCCCCGCAGTCGAAGAGCAGCCGGTCTCCTCCCCTGCGCACCAGGATCGCGGGCAGGCCACGTCGAGGGCTCGGCACCGAGCCGCCGGTGCCGGCGAAGAACAGGGACAGGTCCATGCGCGCAACGGTAGCGTCG
>DATHPT010000137.1:0-6143 GCA_035483615.1 Solirubrobacteraceae bacterium
CCTGCGAAGAGGTGCAACGACATCGCCTCGAGTCTAGATGCTGCCCGGCACGCCCTGGAGGTACGCGTGGGCGCTTCAGACCCCGGGTTGCGCGACCACTTCTCCCGTCGCCACGGCCTCGGCCAGCCGCTGGTGGTCGAGCTCGTTCTGATCCGCGTATGAGCTGGCGAAGCGGGCGATCGCCCGGTCGAAGGCGGAACCGCGACCCAGGTAGGCCGCGATAGCAAGCCGATCGCCGGAACGAGCATGGGAGCGAGCCAGGGACCAGCCGCAGGCCCGCGTGTAGGCATGCAAACCCGTCTCGGTCATCGTCGAGAGGTCAGCCGATGCCTTCCAGTCCCACAGCTGACGGACATAGAAGTCGTGGTCTTTGCCGTCCAGACCCTCGCTGCGCTGCCAGCTCAGAAAGATGTCGGTCGCCGCATGGGAGATCCGTTGCCCCTGGACTACGCGCTCGCCATGGTTCTCGAACACGCTCGCTCCCAAGTGGGGCTCGAGCACCGAGGCCTGCGCCTCCTTGGCCTGCAGCACCAGCGGGTCCTTGCCATCACGACCGACGAGCAGAAACACCCAGGCGCGCGTGCCGACGCTGCCTACACCGACCACCTTGCGGGCCATGTCGACGAATCGGTATGTCTGGAAAAGGTGGCGCCGGTCGGGATCGAGTCCCGCGGCGTACTGGTTCAGGATCTCCCGTATGTAGGCGGTCTCGTCGCGAGCATCGCTCGGATCCAGCAGCTCGCGCAGCGGTACCAGCAGGGGCGGCACGCTCCGAAAGCGCAGCTCGCCGTCGACGCGTACCGTGAGCTTCTTCACGGCTCGCAGACTGGTCTTGCGTCGTGCCTTGGCGAACGGCTTTGCGAACAGGATGCGCCCCTTCGCGCCCAGCCTCCCGCCGAAGCGCTCGACGAGCTCGCTCGCGGTAAGCCGCTCATACCAGGCGTTGAGGTGGCTCTCGTCGGCGAAGCTGCGCATCCCCTCGCGGTACTCCCGTACGCAGTCGCACACGATCTGCCGGCGGGCGCTCGCAGGAAGCCCGACGTCGCGGCCGGCGATCTCGGCGCTGGCCGCCATCCGCTTGATGTCCCACTCCCAGGGGCCGGGCAGCGTCTCGTCGAAGTCGTTCGGGCCAAATACGAGCCTGCGGTCAGAAGCCGCGAAACCGCCGAAGTTCGATATGTGCGCGTCCCCGCAGGCCTGCACCACGATCCCCGAATCCGGCGTCGGGGCCAGATCGGCGGCCATCACGGCCGCTGCGCCGCGATAGAACGTGAACGGGGAGACCAGCATCCGTCCGTAGCGGATCGGGACGAGCTCCTGTACGCGGGAGGCGGTCTGGGCTGCAAGCACCGCCACGGGATCGGGGCGATCCGAGGCAGGAGCCCATTCTCCGTGAGCCGATCTGGGCGCCGCGCCGCGGGCGGCTCGGCCACGCTCGGCCGACTCGCCGGGCTGCAGCGTGGCGCAGGCCGAGGCGTTCACGGACACGCGGACAGGATCACAGAAGGACGAGCTGTCGGTGGAGTCGACTGCTGGACATGCGTCATACAGACTAAAGGTGTCCTGTCATGCGATCACCACGGCCGGTCCGCGGGCTCTGGGCGCCCCGCGAAGGCACCTGCGCGTCACGACTCCGCCGTTTAGGAGAGAATCCCCGCAATGCACGTCACAGCCAAGGCCGACTATGCCGTCCGCGCCGTCGTGGAGCTGGCCGGCAGCAGTCAGGAATCGCCGCGCAAGGTCGATGAAGTAGCCCAGGCTCAGGGGATACCGCTGTCATTTCTGGAGAACATCCTCACCCAGTTGCGCAGCTCTGGGATCGTGCGCTCTCAGCGCGGGCCCGAGGGCGGATACTGGCTGGCTCAGCCAGCCGAGGAAGTCAATCTCGCACAGATCATCAGGGCCGTGGACGGACCGCTGGTGGGTGTGCGGGGACAGCGTCCGGAGGAGGTCCAGTACGAGGGCTCGGCGGAGTGCCTGCAACAGGTGTGGATCGCACTCCGCTCCAATCTGCGCAAGGTGCTCGAGCACGTGACGGTCGCCGATGTGGCCTCCGGCAAGCTGCCCAAGAGCATCATCACGCTCACCCGTGAAGAGGAAGCCTGGGAGACCAGGTAGGCGGACCCAGCGGACCTGTGAAGAGAAGCCTGGGCGACCAGGTAGATGGACGGCGGTGGGGTCCGCGGTCGCTTGGACTCAGGCGAACACGCGCGGTGTGGGCAGGCGGGCTGCAAGGATCTGGCCCTCTTGGAGCTCGAGCTCGGCGGCGGTCTCGCGGGTGACCTGGGCCCAGACGTCGCGCCCGTCGGGAAGCGTCAGCTCGACGCGCACCTCGAAGCCGAGGTGCACCACGCGGCGCACCAGCGCCTCGACCGTGCCCGACATGAACTCTCCGCCCAGGATCTGGATGTCGTGAGGACGCAACAGCGCGTCCCCGAGACGGTTGACCGGTCCGATGAACGACATCACGAACTCGTTGACCGGGTGCTCGTAGAGATCGCGGGGAGTGCCAGTCTGCTCGATCTTGCCCCCTTGCATCACCACGATCTGGCCCGCCACGTCCATCGCCTCCTCCTGGTCGTGGGTGACGAAGATCGTGGTGACGTGAATCTCCTCGTGCAGGCGACGCAGCCATTCGCGCAGCTCTCCGCGCACCTGCACATCGAGCGCCCCGAACGGCTCGTCGAGCAGCAGCACCTGCGGTCGCGGGGCGAGTGCCCGCGCCAGCGCCATCCTCTGCAACTGTCCACCGGAGAGCTGGGAGGGATAGCGCTTGGCCAGGCCGTCGAGTCGCACGAGGCTCAGCAGCTCCCGCACCCGCTCGTCGACCTCTCGTTTGGGGGCGTGGCGCACGGTCAGTCCGAACGCCACATTGTCGTGAACGGTCATGTGCTTGAAAGGGGCGTAGTGCTGGAAGACGAATCCCACTCCGCGGCTGCGCGCCGGAGTGTCGGTCAGGTTCTCTCCGGCGATCGACACGCTGCCGGTGTCAGGCGTCTCCAGTCCGGCGATGATGCGCAGCAGCGTCGACTTGCCGCTGCCGCTCGGCCCGAGCAGCGCCATCAGCGCGCCGTCCTGCACGGTCACGTTGACATCGTGGAGCGCCGTGAACGTGCCAAAGCGCTTGCTGACGTTGTGAACCTCGATCGCCATCAGACCACCGTGTCCCTGTGGGTGCGCTTGGCGAGCAGATTCATGGTGAGCAGCGTCGCGAAGGCAAGCAGCGCGAGCACGACAGCGGCGGCATAGGCGCCAGTCGTGTCGAAGTTCTCGAAGCGGTCCTGGACATAGAGCGGCAGCGTCTGTGTCTGCCCCTCCAGCCGCCCGGAGACGATGCTCACCGCGCCAAACTCGCCGAGTGCGCGAGCCGTGGTGAGGACGACCCCGTACACCACTCCCCAGCGGATCGCCGGAAGCGTGACGCGGCGGAACGTCTGCCAGGCGCTTGCCCCGAGCGTGGCGGCTGCCTGCTCGGCATCGGTGCCCAGCTCGTGCAGGACGGGCACCGTCTCGCGGGCGACGAACGGCAGCGACACGAAGGCGGTGGCCAACACCATGCCGGGGATCGAGAAGATCACCTGGATGCCGTGGGCGGTGAGCCAGTCCCCGAACCAGCCGGTGCGCCCGTACACCAGCACCAGCGAGAGCCCCACCACCACCGGGGAGATCGCGAAGGGCAGGTCCAGCAGCAGCCCGAGCAGTGCGCGACCGCGGAAGCGCCCGCGCTCGATCAGCAGCGCGATGCCGATCCCGAAGACGGTGTTGAGCGGCACCACGATCGCCACCAACTCGACCGACAGCCAGAACGCGTGCACCGCGTTCGGCTGGGTGACTGCATCCCAAACCGGTGCCAGACCGTGTTCGAAGGTTCGGTAGAAGATCATTCCGACGGGCGCCCCGAGTAGCGCCAGCAGGTAGCCCAGCGCGGCGAAGCGCAGCCCAAGCCGTCTGGCGCGGCCTGCCGCGGCGCCGTCCCCGCCTCGCGCGCGCGCTCTCGGCGGCCCGCTCAGCTGTGCCGCGGGCGCGGCGGAGCGTCCGATGGCGGCTGCTTCACTGGCCGACATCGCATCTCCAGGCTCGCGAAGCCCGAGGGCTAGAGGACATGACGAGACCCCCGTCGCGACAACCAGGTCATCGTCGCCAGCACGACAAGCGCACATGCCAACAGGACCACCGAGACCGAGGCTGCGGCAGCGACATTGTCGTTCTCGACCTGGTTGAAGATGTAGACGGCGCCGACCTCGGTCTTGAAGGGCAGGTTGCCGGAGATCAGCACCACCGACCCGAACTCTCCCAGGGCTCGGGCGAAGGAGAGGGCGGCGCCTGAGAGGATCGCCGGGGTCAGGTTCGGCAGCACGATCCGCCGGAAAACGGTCCAGCTCCCGGCTCCCAGCGAGCTGGCGGCTTCCTCCATCGAGCCGTCCAGCTCGATCAGCACAGGCTGCACCGAGCGCACCACGAACGGCAGCGTCACGAACAGCAGCGCGAGGCCCACCGCCGCACGGGTGAAGGTGATGTCGATCCCCGTGGGCCCGCCCTTGCCGTAGAGCGCTAGGAGGACCACGCCGGCGACGATCGTCGGCAGCGCGAAGGGGAGGTCGATCAGCGCGTTGACGATCCCCTTGCCGGGGAACTCGTCGCGGACGAGCACCCAAGCGATCAGGGTGCCGAACACGACATTGATCGCCACCACGATCGCCGAGACGACCAGCGTCAGCTTCATCGCCGCGACCGCCTCTGGACTCGAGATAGCCCGCCAGAAACTCGACGTCCCGCCGCTGGCGGCGCTTGCGAGCAGAGCGGAGATCGGCAGCAGCACCAGCACCGACAGGTAGATGCCGAGCAGTCCGCTGCCGAGCACTATCCCGGCCCGTCCACGCAGCCGCCCGCCCGCCGGCAGCCAACGTCTGCCGGCGGAGCGCCCGAGCGCCTGGGATGCGGGGCCGGTGCTCATTTGGCCGTTGAGACTCCCAGCGACTGCTCGATCTTCGTAACGATCCCGGTGGTGCCTTCGGTTTCGAAGAATTCCTTGCCCACCTTCGACCATCCGCCGAGCGAGTCGATCGTGAAGAGACCGACGGGCTTGGGGAATTGGTTGGGGGAGGCGACGCCTTCGATCACCGGTCGATAGCCTTTTTCAGCCCAGATCTTCTGGCCGGCGGGGGAGAGCAGGTAGTTGACGAACTTCTGGGCACCGGCGGTGTTGCCGCTGTTGACGATCGCGATCGGGTTCTGGATCAGGATCGTGTACTTGGGGATCACGTATTCGATCGGAGAGCCCTTCTTCTGATCGTTGATCGCCTCGTCCTCGTAGTCGATCAACGCGTCGCCGCGCCCAGCCAGGAAGGTCTGGAGAGCGTTGCGGGCCGAGCTGTCCTGGCTGACCACATTGTGGAAAAGCGCCTTCAGGTAGGCCTGTGCTTCGGCCGGGGTCTTGCCTTCCTTTATCTGGGCTCCGTAGGCGGCCATGATGTTCCAGCGCGCGCTGCCCGAGGTGAACGGGTTGGGCGTCACCACTTCGACGCCGGGCTTGACGAGGTCGCTCCAGCCCGTGATGTGCTTGGGGTTGCCCTTGCGCACGATGATGACCGCGACGGAATTGGTGACGAAGCCGTGGGTGGCGTTCTGGTTCCAGCTGGGGGAGACCAGCCCGGCCTTCACCAGTCGCGTGACGTCTGGTTCGAGCGAGAAGTTGACCACGTCGGCTTTCAAGCCGGCGGCCACCGCACGGCTCTGATCGCCGGAGGGTCCGTAGGACTGGTTGAACTTGATCCCGCTGCCGTCGCTGGTGGCCTGAAAGGCGGGTATCAGCGCCGCGTAGGCTTCCTGGGGAGTGGAGTAGGCGGACAGCGTCAGTTCTTTGCTGTCGCTCGAGGAGCCACAGGCGGTGACTCCGAATACGCCGCCGAACACGGCCAGGGTTGATACGACGACTGAGATTGTGCGGTTGCGCATAGCCACTTTCTACATCGAAGACATGAGAATGACGACCGCACAGTAATACCACAAAACTAGATCGGGTTTAGCGAATAAGCCTCGATTACAGACAGCTTCGGCGTGGCTTGGAGAGCCCTGATCGTCCGGGACGATTCAGAGTCACTGCCCCGGCTCGGCTCGGATCGGCTGCCGGACGATCGTCGCCC
>DATHPT010000138.1:0-4615 GCA_035483615.1 Solirubrobacteraceae bacterium
CGCCGGCCTTGCTGCTGGCCGGGGTGCAAGCACCGGGAGCGCAACGGGAAACAGCGCGCTACGTAGGCTACCTTGGGACTTGATGGGTCCACGAACTGATCCAGTGACAATGCGAGCGCCGCGTTCGCGCGTAACGTCTCAGCTGCGCTTCTTTCTCAACGTAGCTGCTACTGGCTACCCATCAGCAGGCTGTAGACCGATAAGGGTGCGCCACGGGGGGCCCGTGTTGGAGTATGTTCGAACAGTGCGTCGAGTTGAAGGATCCGGCACAATCGATGCGATGGTACGCAACCAAGATCATGCGAAAGCCGCGCCGAGAGAGCATGACCTCGCCTTCATCGGCGTCTACGACGCCTACAAGCACCACGACCGGGACCCGGCCGCAGCACTCGAGATCTGGGCGTTCTCAGGCGGACTGCATGCCTAGCCCTCCTCCAGGCGAAGTGAGGGCGAGCATGCTGACCGAGCCGGCGTCCCTCACGCTGCCGGAGATCGAGGAAATCGAAAAGCAGACTCTGAGATGGGTCGTGCAAGCGATCCTCGATTATGCCCCAAGCGAGATATGGGACGAGTTCCGTAATTCCCCCGACAACGCTGACGGAGTCGCGGAGGATGTAACTCAGGAGTGCCTCTCTCGACTATCCGGATACACACTCGACAAGCGACGACTGTACGGAACGGTTGACTACAGGAGAGCACGCTACGCGATTCTCCCAGAGTTGATCGTCTGCCAGGCTCTTTTCGTTGATTCAAAGGCCGAGCAATCCGGTGGTTCGGGACGAATCCAGATCAATCAGTCCTCTCTAAAAGTCCTATTTGCGAAGCCCGACGGTTCGGTCATTAGAGTTCCTGGTGGACTTACTGAGACAGTCGAACTGGCAGATGCGACGACCTATCTCACGACGACCGTGTTTGTCCACTATCACTATGCCGAGTCTGCGTCAGCTAAACGCACGCTCAAGCAGATCCAGGTCGTGGCGCTTCCAAACGGACGCCTGGAGACCGACTATGTCGTCTCGCCAACCGAAACGATCTGGAATGTCGGCCCCGATTCACCCGCACGAGGCGAGGCGCAGCGCGCGCGCATCGCGTTTGCCAAACTCAAGGCGCGTGCCAGCTGGCGCGTGCAAAGCATCCGCTTCGCCAGCGACGGTCGTGCGACGTTCACTTGGGACTCTTAGGCAGCTAGCTTCTTGGCCGCGGCAACCGCGTTGCGCGCAATTTCGACGTAGTCCTCTACGACATCAATTCCGACGAACTGTCGCCCTGTCTCCAGCGCGGCAAGCGCCGTCGTCCCGCTGCCCATAAAGCAATCAAGAACGATGTCGCCTGGATCGGTGAGCAGCCGTATGCACCGCTTGGGAAGCTCGATAGGGAACATCGCCTCATGAATATCATTGCGTCGCACGGACGGGAACGTCCACACGCCGCGCGACCCCCACTCCGACCACTCATTGGGCTTTAGCCGTCTCCTATCAACCTTGGTGACACCAGGCTTCCAGAAGACGAAGATGTGCTCAAACTCATCGACCGAGCGATACGAGAGCGACGCCCACCGGCTGTTTTCCCACGTGGCGTCCTTTATCCAAACGCGCCTGTCATAGAGATACAGGCCCGCGTCTAGGCCCATCTGCTCGACTAGACCTCCAACGAGCTTAACCCTGGTTTGCGGTGAGTACTTTCCGCCCCTGATGTTGTTGCCGTTGAGCCGCCGATCGATCGTCTGCTCACTACATCCGAGCAGGTCTGCGAGCTGATCGCGATTGAAGTCGGGGTGTGCGCGCTTCGCTGCGAGTACATCCTCCGTCGTAATTGCATGGCGTCGCATGCCAACGGTCTCAGCTTGAATGCGCGGCATACTCTCGTCACGGAAACACAGAATGTCGGCGATATTTATGGCGAGAAAACCACCCGGCTTCAGAACGGCCTCATGTGCGGCAATCACTGCTCGGAGGAGTCCGTGCCACTGATCGAAGTCCATATCCTTCTCGTAGTCCTTGCCCACGTGGTACGGCGGAGACCACACGCTGAGCGCAATCGAATCTGGCTTAACCTGAGTCAGTAGCTCGCAGGCATCGCCCAGGTGAACCTCGTTAACCTTGAGATAATTTATGGAACTCATTCAGCATGCGATGTCGTCGGCGGTTGACTCGCGATAATGCCTCAGGGCGTCATTGCGCACACAGATATTAGGACAGGTGGTGCGGACGGAAGTAGCCGAACTCCCAGGCTCAGTGAGATGCGATGCCGAGCGCGGCCCCTTTGTGCCCGTCCTGCCCCTTGCAGACGCGGTAGCTGCGGAGCGCGTAGTGGAGCGGAATTGATACCCGATCCTGCGATCGTAGGAGCCTCGCCGAGATTGGGCGCCGGGCGGGAGGCGGCCTGCCCGCACCGCAGAGTCGGCGCCTGCTAGCTGACGACGCGCAGGCTGCCGTACACGACCTGCAGGAGCACACGCAGGTACTCCTAACCGCAGAGCAGCATGCGCCCCGACAGCGGCGAGAGCGGCTCCGGCTCGTCGGCCAGAGCTTCGAGGAGGGCATCGATGTCGTTTGACTGCGCTGCGGCAAGGTAGCGATCGACCATCCGATCAAGCGAGCTTGCCGGCCTCCAAGTCGACAGTGACCGAGTCGCCTTTGATCCCCTGGTCACTCGGGCGATAGACGATCGTCAGCCGCTTCGTCTTCATGTCGACGGTTGCCGTGAGGAAGCCGAAGTGGACGATCGGATCGACGGCCAGGGTGTACTGACCCTCGCTGGCGCCTTTGCCCACGTGTGTCCGCGGCGGGGTCTCGCTGAACCCGCCGGCGCCGGCGACGACGTAGGGGATCTCACGGCCATCGACCTTGCGGGTGAAGCGTTGGTAGAGGTGCGCGTGCCCCGAGAGGACTGCATCGGGGTAGAGCCCGGACGCTTCGAAGGCACTGTCGAGATCCTTTTCGAGCCCTTCGGAGCCGGAGTGCTCGCCGACAGAGGCAGGCGGGTGATGACATGCCACGATCACAGCTCGCTCGCCGGCCTCGCGCTGGGGCTTCAGCCGGCTCAGCTCCTGCTCGAGGAAAGCGAGCTGCTCGTCGCCGACCTCCGGGTAGTGGTCTTCCTGGCTGGAGAGCACGCCGGGTCCGTCGAGCACGTTCGTGTAGAGGCCGATGATCGAGACGAACGGGGCGTCGAGGGTGAAGTAGACCCCAGGCTGGTTCATCGTGCTGCGCATCAGGCCACCGGCGTCCTCGGCTGGCCCTGGATGCTCGGCGCAGAAGTTACGCAGATAGGCAGTGAGGCTCTTTACGGACGGCGTGTCCGGACTTGGCCCGAACACCATCGCGTCGTGATTGCCGGCGAGCCCGAAGATCGGTCGGTCGTAGTTGCGGAAGGGCTCGTAGAACTGGTCGTAGTAGTACTGCCCCTCGCCGAAGTTGTAGACGATGTCGCCGAGATGGAAGAAGAAGGCCGGAGCCTGCTCCCCGCCCTGTTCGATGGCTTCGGCCATCAGGTCGGCGACCCCCGCCTCGTGGCGGATCGCGGTCGCCATCTTCTGGCTGCGATTGACCTTGGCCGCGCCGGTGTCGCCGACCGTGTGGAAGCTGATCTGCTTGGAGGCGACGATCGGGTCCAGAAGGTCTGCTCCGAGCACGTCGGCGAGATCGAGCCGTGGAGGGTTCACCCGCGGCGGGGGGACCTTCTGGACGTCCTGCTTGTGCTTCTTGTAGTAAGGCGAGTCGTAGTAGGCGCTGCTCGTGTTTTCGATCTTGAACGACGTCTCGTCTGGACTCGCCTGCGCCTCCGCGAACAGCCGCCCGTCCTGACCAGATATGCCCTTCACCAAATTCGTCATGCCGGCCCCCCGGAACGATGGATTGAGTGGAGTCGTGAACATACCCAAACACGGAGCAGTTCGTAAGAGTGGAATACCGAATTGTCACGGGCCGGTTGGACTCAACCGAGCTCAGCCACGACCAGCCGGAGTCCCACATCGAGGCTGTCCCTCGCGCGCAGATAGCCGTAGCGTCTATCCCATGCTCCGCTTTCCAAGTCCTTTTGAAGTTGTCCGAGGCCGCGTTCAGTCGTCTCTGCGGAGATCTCATGCCAATTCGAGCTCGCATGCCTGACGACGGGGTCGAGGATTGCCTCTGGTCGCCCCCAGTAGGCGCTCGCGAACCCGTCTGAGCAATCCCGCGGCACTGCCAGCGTCATCGAGGTAGGTACTGGGAGGTTTGCTTCCAATTCACTCATCGAGGGCATCCGCCTGCACTCGAGCTCGATCATCTCTGGCCAGTAGTCCCGGTTCATCCAGAGCTCGCGGAGCGCCTCCGGGTCGACTGTCAGCAGAACGACACGATCACGTGCGACTCGTCGGAGCTCCGCCAACCCTGCTGCAACGTCCCTCCAGTGGTGGATGGTGAGGATGGCCAGGGCCGCGTCAAAGCTGTCGTCCTGGAACGGCAGAGATTCCGCCTCTGCCCGCACGACCGGCGCTGAGCCAGATGGGCGCTGTGCGACCATCTCAGCGGATGGCTCGACCGCGACCACCTGCCGGTCAGAGGGCTCATAGGAACCGGTTCCCGCCCCGACGTTGAGGACCGTCCGAGCGTCTCCCAGCGCTGCTGTGATCTGC
>DATHPT010000139.1:0-10455 GCA_035483615.1 Solirubrobacteraceae bacterium
GTGAGCGCTCTGCGCACCACCGCCAAGTTCGACGAGGCCACCAAAGAGTGGGTCCTCAACGGTCAGAAGGCATGGGCCACCAACGGCGGCATCTCTGACGTGCACGTGGTGATCGCCACCGTGGACCGCGAGCTGAACTCCCGCGGACACGCTGCCTTCGTGGTGCCGATGAGCGAAGCCAAGGGCATCTCCGAAGGCGCCAAGGTCTCAAAGCACGGCCTGCGTGCCTCGCACACAGCCGACGTGTACCTCGATGACTGTCGCATCCCCGAGAACTACGTGCTCGGCGGCAAGGAGAAGCTCGACGAACGCCTGGCCCGCGCACGGGAGGGCAAGAAGAACAAGTCGAACGCCTCGATGGCCACCTTCGAGGCCTCGCGCCCCACGGTCGGCTCGCAGGCGCTCGGCATCGCCCGCGCGGCCTATGAGTACTCGCTCGAGTACGCCAAGGAGCGCGAACAGTTCGGCAAGAAGATCATCGAGAACCAGTCGATCGCCTTCACGCTCGCACGCATGAAGATGGAGATCGACGCAGCCCGTTTGCTCGTGTGGCGCGCTTCCTGGATGGGCCGCAACCAGGTCCCGTTCGAAAACGCCGAGGGCTCGATGTCAAAGCTCAAGTCGGGCGAGGTCGCCGTGTGGGTGACCGAGCGCGCGATCCAGATTCTCGGCGGCAACGGCTACACGCGCGAGTTCCCGGTCGAGCGCTGGCACCGCGACGCGAAGATCTACGACATCTTCGAGGGCACGGCGGAGATCCAGCAGCTCGTCATCTCCCGCGCCATCAGCGGGATGCACATCAAGTAAGAGCGGTTCCCTGGGGGAGGCTTCGGTGCGGCCGAGGCCTCCTCTACCAGGCCTGGGGCGTGCCGCAGTGTGGACAGCTCACGCTGGTTGAGACCGGCGCGATGAAGAAGTAGCCGCATGAGCACGGGTAGCAGGCCTCGTCGAGCGGGCCTCCGGCCTCGCGCACACGTTGTGCGGCGATGTCATAGGTGAGGTCGGCGTCGTGGATGATCTCGGCGTCTTCGAGCGCCGGCGCCTCGATGCTCACCGGCGCTGACTCGACTGGAGCGCGAGTGTTCGTCGTGGAGGCGCGTCGCTGTGCCAAGGCGGCGAGTCGCCCCGAGCGCCGGTGTCCCGGATGGCGTTTGTCGGCGAGCGGATGGAGAAGGCTATGTCTCATAGGTCTCTACCTCTTAGGACGCTCCAGATGTCCAAAGGTTTCGGTGTGGGGCGGATATCTCCTGGCCGGTCGATGGGCGACTGTTGCGTTAAGCCTTCATCGGCACGAGCGCTCGATCGCAATAGGGGGCGCGGACGAGTGGACGCATGTCGCCTGCCGGGGCAAGGGCGCGGCCGGTTCTGAGATAATTGCTGGTCGATGAATCCCGCGCGCAAGCGAACGGTGCGGCTGGTGGTTTCCCTGAGTGCGGCCGTTGTGCTGGCAAGCGCTCTGATCTACACCAGCTTCAGTGCCGCCAGCCCGACCGTCACGCCGAGCCAGCTCGTGCGCGAAGCGGTACCGAACCGCGTCTACCAGCTGACCGGCACGGTCAAGCCCGGGTCGGTGCGCCATGCGGGGGAGACGCTGTACTTCAGCGTCCAGGACAGAGCTGGTGAAGCCGCGGTCGGCGTGAGCTACACGGGAGAGGTGCCCGATCCGTTCCGCGAAGGGCGCGAGGTGATCGTGAGCGTCGAGAAGCACGGTGCGAGCTACGTGGGCCAGCAGGACTCGCTGATCACCAAGTGCCCCTCCAAGTACACGGTGACTCCCAGCAAGACCAAGACCACCTGATGGCCCAGCTCGGCGGCGCATGTCTGGTGCTGGCGCTTGTCGTGTGCGCCTATGGCATCGGCGCTTCCCTATATGGGGTTCGCACTGGCCGCCCCGAGTGGTCGGAGTCCGGGCGTCGCTCGGTGTACGCGTTGGCTGGGATCCTGACGGTCGCCTTCGCGGTGCTGGAGCTGGCGTTCCTGCGCAACGACTTCAGCTTCAACACGGTGGCCGACACCTCCAGCACGACGACGCCGACGTTCTACAAGGCGGCCGCCGTCTGGTCATCCCAGGAAGGCTCGTTGCTCCTGTGGGCGTGGCTGCTGTCGCTGTGGTCGAGCCTCGTCCTGTTCCTGACGCGCAAGCGCTTGCGCGAGGAGAGCGCCTACGCGACCGCGATATTGCTCGGCTTCGGCGGGTTCTTCATCTCGCTGATGATCTTCTATGCAACGCCGTTCGCCACGACCAACCCGGCGCCGGCGGACGGGGTGGGCCTCGATCCGCTGTTGCGCCATCCGAGCATGATGATCCACCCGCCGATGCTCTATTCCGGCTACACGCTCTGCATCGTCCCGCTCGCGTTCGGGATGGGAGCGCTGCTGGCGCGCAAAGTCGACGCCGAGTGGATCAGGGCCACCCGCCGCTTTGCGCTCGCAGCCTGGCTGTTCCTCGGCATCGGGATCATGCTGGGCGCCCGCTGGTCCTACGCCGAGCTCGGTTGGGGCGGCTATTGGGGCTGGGACGCCGTGGAGAACGCCTCGCTGATGCCGTGGCTGACCGGAACCGCCTTCCTGCACTCGCTGATGATCCAGGAGAAGCGCGGGATGCTGAAGGTGTGGAACGTGTCGCTCGTGCTCGCCACGGGAACGCTTGCGATCATGGGCACGTTCCTGGTGCGCAGCGGGATCCTCAGCTCGATCCACGCCTTCGGCGGCGCCACGCTCGGCGTGCCGTTCGTGGTGTTGATCGGAGTGCTGATCCTCGGATCGATCTACCTCGTGAGCTCGCGCAGAGACCTCCTGCGCAGCGAGCACCGGCTCGACTCGCTGCTCTCGCGCGAGTCGGTGTTCCTCGCCAACAACCTCGTGCTCGTGGGACTGTGCTTCGTGATCTTCTGGGGCACCTACTTCCCCCTGATCTCCGAAGCGCTCACCGGCCACGAGGCATCCGTGGGGGCGCCATGGTTTGACCGCTATACGGTGCCACTTGCGCTGGCGTTGGTGCTGCTCAGCGGCATCGGGCCCGTGATCGCCTGGCGGCGGGCGACGCTGGCGAACGCTCGGCGCAACTTCCTGATCCCCGCGTCTTTGGCGCTTCTCACGCTGGTGGCGCTGCTTGGCACAGGTGTGGCCACGGGTAAACCGCTTGCGATCGCGATGTTCTGCTGCGCGGCGTTCGTGCTGGGCAGCGTTGGTCAGGAGTATTGGCGCGGAGTGAGGGTGCGCCGCGCGATCGCGGGGGAGCCTGCGCCGGTGGCGCTGATGGCGCTCGTCCGGCGCAACCGCAGACGCTACGGAGGCTATGTGGTGCACATCGGGATGGCGGTCCTGTTCGTCGGGGTGGCGGCCTCCTCGTCCTTCCAGCACGCCTCGGAGCTGAGCCTGTCGCCCGGTCAGTCCACGAAGGTCGGGGCCTATGCGGTGCGCTATGTGCGCCCGACCGCCACGATCACGCCGAAGTACGACGCTGCCCACACAGGAGCAACGCTCAGCCTCGGCGCCGTGCTGGACGTGAGCAAGCAGGGCAAGCACGTTGCGACGCTCATGCCGAGCGAGGGCTTCTACGACTCGGGCGATCCGAGCCAAGGCTCGGTCGGGCACCTGATCGGCGGCCAGGCGGTCAGCCACGTGAGCATGGATGCGGGAGTGACCCGCGATGTGTGGAGCGCGATCGCCCCCGACATCAACACTCCGCGTCTGCAGCGGATCATGACGATCGCCAACAAGACGATTCCGATCGTGCGCCCGGACGAGGGAATGATCGCCCTCGCCGTGATGGCGCGTGAATACATGAAGACGCCGCCCCCCGCCCAGTTCCATTTGATCGTCTCGCCGTTGGTGATGTGGATCTGGATCGGCGGGGGCATCGTCCTGGGCGGCGGGCTGATCGCGATGTGGCCGGCTCCGAGCGCGGTTCGTCGACGCGTGAGCATGCGCTCGCGCAGCCGGGCGGCGCAGGGCCTTGCGCGCGCCTGAGGGTCGGGCTCGAAGGTGACCGATGGCTGAGGCGACGCTGGCGCCGAGGGGCGCGACGGGCAAGCGTATGAGCATTGTGGCGCTCATGGCGATGCCGGCGGGGGCGGAGGAGCGGTTGAGCATTGCGTCCGTCGTGGCAATGCCGGCGTCGAGGGACGCGGCGAGGGAGAGCGGATGAGCATCGTGGTCGTCGTCGCGACGCTCGTGCTGCTCGCAGCCGTGATCTTCGTGGTGAGCGGACCGCTGCGCAGCACCGATGCGCCGGCCGAGCTCGAGCCGGTGCAGCGTGCCGAGCTTGAGGCTGCGCGTGAGGCGAAGTACCGGGAGATTCGCGACACCGAGCTCGATTACCGCACGGGCAAGCTCTCCCGTGAGGACTTCGAAGCGGTCAACGGCGCGTTGCGGGCCGAGGCGGTCGAGATCCTGGATCGCCTGGAGACACTGGAGCTGGAGCGCTTGGAGACGCCTGAGCGCTAGTCGGCTACCAGGGTTTCTTCAGCAGCAGGATCGTGTTCAGCACGAACACGATTGCGAAGAAGACGGTCCAGCGGTTGAGGTTGCGCTCGACCATCGAGCCGCCCCCAAGTGGTCCCTGTCCGCTGCCCACGCCGAAGGCTCCGGAGAGCCCGGAGTCCTTGCCCGAGTGCATCAGCACAAGAAATATCAGCGCGATTGCGATGGCCACCTGCACGACCGAGAAAAACGCTTCCATGGGCCAAAGCGTACCGGTTCCTGCAAGCGAACGTGCGCGAAATCGGCCAATTCGGCCATGTTCGGGGCTAACGCCTCGGGCATCTGTACAGTCAGGTCGCTTTGCCGCTATGGAGGTTCACACGCGCTTGGCGCAACGCGTTCTGGGAACTCGATTGCAATTTCGATTACGAATCCTTTACTCGGGTCTGCTTCCCTGCCGATATGAATTGGGTCAGGGGGCGCCCGAGGAACATGGGTGCGCTGCTCGAACACGACCATGGGACGAGATCACAATGAGCAGGGGCCACACATGTCAGAGGTGAGCTCGACGCGCGTTTGGGCGCGTCGTACGGTTCTCTCCGCGCTTGCGGGCGGCGGACTGACCGCGATCGGGCTGGGTGGATCGCTATCCGGCGCGCTCGCCGATCCTCCGGTCGAACCCTCCTCTCCTCCGTCGGAAACATCGACGACCCCCGCCCCGGAAGCGCCCACACAGACGACGACGGACCCCACCACCACCTCGACGCCCGTCCCGCCGACGACCCCGACCGTCAGCGAATCGTCGACCACGCCGGCTCCGGCTCCCGCTCAGCCGACGAGCACGGCCCCGGCTCAAGCGCCGACCCAGACTCAGACACAGACACAGACGACCACTGTTGAAGCGCCCCAGGCGCCCTCACACCGCCCGCACGTGGTGGTCCAGCACAACCAGCAGCCGACCGAAGGGGAAGCCGCCGGCTCGACGCCGACGACGAACGCCAACACTCCGACGCCGAGTACGGCCAAGGGCCCCGGCAACATCGCCGCCGCACCGCAGCTGGCCGCAGCGCAGTCCAGCGCGCTCGCCGCGATGATCGCGGGCTCGGCGGCATCCGTGCGTGCGCTCGACTTCTACAGGATTCCCCTGTACCTGCTGCCCATCTACCAAGCTGCGGCCGTGCAGTATGGGGTGCCATGGCCGGTGCTCGCGGCGATCAACGAAGTAGAGACCGACTTCGGCAGCGACCTGTCGGTTTCGACGGCGGGCGCGCTCGGGTGGATGCAGTTCATGCCCGCCACCTGGCTCCAGTACGGCGTCGACGCTGTCAATGCCGGCTACGCCGATCCCTACAACCCGGTCGATGCGATCTTTGCAGCCGCTCGCTACCTGCATGCCGCGGGCGCGTCCAGCAACCTGCGCGCCGCGATCCTCGCCTACAACCACTCCGATGCCTACGTCGAATCGGTGCTGTTGCGGGCGCGGCTGTTCGCCAGCTACCCACCGTCGGTGATCGCGACCCTGACAGGCCTCACCGAGGGCAGCCTGCCCGTCGCCGGAGCCCAGCTGAGCCCACACTCGACCGTCCCGCAGGGTGTGACGGATCCGGTGGGCCCGGTGGCGCCCTCGCCGTCCGCCGCCTCCAGCGCGCCCGCCGCCGCGGCCTCCGCGAGCACACCCGCTTCCAGGAAACGAGCACGTTCGGTCGCGGGGATCCCCGGTTCCACGCCGGCCCCATCGCCGGCTGTGAGCGCCGCGCGCGCGGAACGTGCGCTGAACGCTCCCGCTCCACCGTCGCAGCTCTCTGAACTGCTCGGCCGCAGGAACGCGCCGGTCCTCGCCGTCGAGGACGGACGAGTGGTGGGCATCGGCTCCTCGCGCAAGCTCGGCGACTATCTGGTGCTGCGCGACACCTATGGGGACCTCTTCACATATGCAGGGCTCGGCAGCATTGCTCCCCACTACCGCCTGCCCAAGCCGGCACAGGTACAGGTCCCGAAGGGCGCCCTTCAGAGCGATGAAGCCGGCAACGACCCCGCGCCCAAGCAGGCCGCCAGCGCTGGACGACAGCTTCCGCTGACGTTGCACGTGGCGAAGAAGAAGGCGACTCCCTCCAAGTCAAAGCGAGTGAATCCCTCGCAGCCTGGCTCATCCAGCCAGGGGGAGACGGCTGCGATCGGCAAGGTGCGGGTGTTCGCCCATCCCGGCAACCCCGACGCGCTCGCAGCGGCGCGCGTCGCCGCCCGGGCAGCGCGACGCAGAGCGGCTGCCGCCGGCTGGATCAAGCTGGGACGTGGCTCGGTGGTGGCCCAAGGAACCGTGCTCGGCCATCTGGACGCGAGCACGGAAAGCTCTCAGGCGACGCTGCGCTTCGCGGTCCGTCCCACCGGTGCCGAGAGCGCGATCGATCCGCGTCCGATCCTCGAGAACTGGCGAGCGCTCGACGGCGCGCTGCACCCCCAGGGCGCCAAGGACGGCCCGGTGCTGGCCGGGGCCACCGCGAGCGATGCCTTCCTGCTCTCCCAGCCCGAACTCGAGCGTGCCGTGCTTGCCGACCCGGGCATCAAGCTGGGTCGCTGCGATCGCAGCCAGGTGGCCGCCGGCAAGGTGAGCCGTCGATCGCTTGCGCTGCTGGTGTTCCTCTCGCGCAGTGGTCTGAAGCCGACCGTCGGTGAGCTGCGTTGCGGGCGCCCGACCTACACGTCAAACGGACTTGTGAATGTCTACCCGCCCGCGGGCACCGTTGACATCGCTGCCATCAACGGCGTTCCGATCGCCGGGCATCAGGGCGCCGGCACGATCACCGACATCACGATCCGTACGCTGCTCACGCTCCAGCGCCAGTTCAAGCCAAAGCGAATCGTCAGCCTGATGAAGTATCCGGGGGCGCCGAGCACGCTCGCCAGCTCCGATCACTCAACCTACATTCAGATCGAGCTGCCCAAGCGGGTCTCGGCCGGCACCGTCAGCACGGCCGGCGGCGCCAGGTCGGCTCACTCCGCGAATGCGCGCCAGAGCCAGACAGCCCCGCTCGTCGCCAACCCGGTGCTGAACACGGTCGAGTGGCAGCGGTTGATCGAGCAGGTGGGCGGCCTTCAGACTCCCAAGCTGTCGCACAAGCCGAGCGCTTCGGCGATCCGCGACAAGCCGGCGGCGCCCGGCGGTGGCGCGCCCGGCAACGGCGGGCCTGGCGCCCGCCTGCTGCCGTAGCGTCAGCGGGGAGCTAGCCGCCCGCCGCCTGACCGCCCGCCGCCGCAGGCGGTGCACCCGAAGCTGCGCCTGCGCCCTGGGGCCGCTTGAATGCGCTTGTAAGCACACTACGGCACTTCGTCGTGGCCGCTCTGAACTGTGGGCTCCTGGTGTTGATCCCCTTGGTGCTGAAGATCGGTCCTTTGCCCGAGGTGTTCGGGGCGGGAATGTCGATCCCGTTTTGACGCAGGCATTCGCCGAACTTTGCGATCGCCTGCTTGAAGACGGCGCCGTTGGCCCGCTGGAAGTGCCCGCCGCCCGCGGCGCCTGGACGGAAGCGTCCGCCACCGCACTTCTTCACAGCGGCTTCATACTGGGCCGCCGTCACGCCCTTCGGGAGGTTGGGAGCGCCTGCGCCCGGGATACCGCCCGCCGGGGGGCCGGCGCCGGGAGTGCGCTTGGGAAGCGTGATGCCGTTCTTCTGCAGGCATTCGCGCATCGCCGCGAAGCGGGCGCCTCGTTCACTGCCGGTCGGTGGGTTCGAGCCTGTCGAGGTGGAACCTGTGGAAGAAGAGCTCGTGGAAGAGGAGCCTGTGGAGGTCGAGCCTGTGGAGGTCGAGCCTGTCGAGCCCGAGCCTGTCAAGGCTCCGGTCGAAGCCGCGTTGCCGACGGAGGATGTGCTGCTCGAGGAGCCGCCACACGCGGCCAGGCCGACGCAGGCAAGCAGCAGAATCAGCAGGACAGCGGCCGCGGGTCTGCGGCCGGCGGTATTGGCGTGAGGCATGGAGCTCCTTTGTCGATTGTCAGGCATCTGTTGGCTGTGTTGAACGGTCCATGACCGGCGACTCACCCGGTCGGCGAATGCGGCAATCACTTGCAGCAATCACTTTTACACGGCTAGCCTCCGAACAGCGCGGGTTCGCCGCCACTTCTGCCTGTGCCGCCGCTTCCGCGAGCACCATCGCGGGCGCCGGCGCCGAAGCCATCGCGGGCGCCACCGCCGCCGAACAGACCGGCAAAGCCTCCAGCGCTCGAGCCGACGCTGATCGATTCGGCGATGACAGCACCGCCGGCGCCGCTGGGTCCGACGACGGTGACCGTTTCACCCGGGTGGATCGCTTTGACGCTCGATCCGACGGTCTTGGTGACGCTCGTGGCGGGCGAGCTCGTGACCTTGACGGTGTTGCCTTCGGAGTTGGTCACATACAGGGTGCTTCCGGCAAGGTATGCGACGGTGCCTGCGGTCGGGCGACTGAAGCCCGCAGCCGATCCCTGCGAGCCGCCGAACGCGGCGCGGGCGGATGTCGAGGCAGGGCCTCCGGCTGCGGCTGACGCTCCTCCACGCAGCGCAGCGAAGCGCGAGGCGAGGCTCGCCGCGCCTGCGGTCGAGGAGACGCCCGGAGCGCTCTGGCCCTTCTCTACGAGCACCCCTCCGACGAACCCGCAGGCGATCAGCAGCACTCCCCCCAGCGCAAGTGGCACGGGGGTCAGCAGCCGGCGCCGGGGTCTGGGCGGCAGCTCCAAGGCGTCTGGCTCCTCGACCCATTCTCCGGTTTCCTCGGCAGGCTCATAGGTGAGCGGGTCCGAGGGGTGGGTCGCGGCCGGCTGTCCATGAACCGCCGGATCCTGTGGCGATGTGTCGTTGGTGCTGGTCTCCTCGTTGGACATGACGGGCTCCTCGTGGGGGGAAGATTGCTCACTCAAAGCGCAGCGCTTCGATCGGTCTGAGGCGGGCGGCGCGAGCGGCGGGGTAGGTGCCGAAGAACAGGCCTGAGAGCGCCGCTGCTCCGAAGGCCAGGAAGATCGAGTAGGTGGCGATTTCCGGGTGCACGCCCGCGATCTCGAACTGGCTGCCGATCAGGCCCACAAGCACGCCGGTGAGGCCGCCGATCAGGGACACCATCACGGCCTCGCACAGGAACTGGGTGAGGATGTCGCTGCGCCGCGCACCGATCGCCTTGCGGATGCCGATCTCGCGGGTGCGCTCGGTGACGCTCACGAGCATGATGTTCATGACCCCGATGCCGCCCACCAGCAGCGAGATGGCGGCAACCTCGCCGAGCAGCGTGGTGAAGACGCCGCTGGTGGAGCTGGAGGTTTCCAGCAGCGAGCCCTGGTTGAGGACCTGAAAGCCGGGTTCCGTCGTGTCCTTGATTTTGTGGCGTTCCTCGATCAGCGTCGCGACCTCTGCTTCGGCGGCGTTCAGCGAGGACTCCGAGGTTGCCTGCACGGTGATCGAGTCGACTGGACCGGATCCGGTCAGCGTGCTCTGCACGGTCGTGATCGGGGCCATCACCACATCGTCCTCGTCGGTTGCGCCATTGGATCCCTTGGAGGCGAGCACACCCACGACTTCGAAGTTGCTGCCGTTGATCTTGATGCTCTGCCCGACAGGGCTCTGCCCGGCGAACAGTTCCGCCACCACCGTCTGCCCGATCACGGCCACCCGTCTGTGCTGGCTGACGTCGGCCGAAGTGAAGGAGGCGCCTTCCTGAACTCTGTAACTGTGGGCGCCCAGATAGGAGGGCGTGGTGCCCAGGAACGAGGACGGTTCATAGCTGGAGCTGCCGGCGACGAGCTTCACGTCGGTGGCGTCGACCACGGGTGAGGCTGTCTTGACGTCGGGGGCGAGACTCGGATTCTCAAGCGCTTCGGCGTCCTGCTTGGTCAGCGAGATGCCTCCCGCCGCGCTGGCGCGGGAGCCGAGACGAAAGCCGCCGCCGCTCGGCATCACGATCAGCACATTGGTGCCCAGGCTCTGGATTCGCGATTGCACGGCCTTGGAGGACCCGTTGCCAACCGCTATCAGCACGATCACCGAGGCCACCCCGATCGTCATGCCG
>DATHPT010000140.1:0-7462 GCA_035483615.1 Solirubrobacteraceae bacterium
CCGCGCTCGCGCTCAACCTGCTCAGGCGGGCGCGCTGGCTGGCGGGAACCGGTCTTTCGATGCTCGGCTGGCCGCTGCAGGTGGTGGCGCTGCTGCTCGCGCCGCTGGTGGTGGTCCAGCCGACGATGGCGATCGGGCTGCTGGTGCTGCTGTTCTTCGGTCAGCGGATGCTGAACGAGCACGCCGGGCGCCGTGAGCATGTCGCGATGTGCGCGATCGTGCTCGGCGTGGCGGGCACGGCGCTGTGTGCGCCGGCCCGCTCGAGCACCCACACGAGCAACCTCACCGTGACGCTCGTGCTGGTTGGGCTCGGGCTGTTGACGCTGCTCCCCTACGCCATCAACTTCGTCAGCCGGCCGGCCGCCTCGCTGACGATGATCGGAGCGGGGCTCGGGTTCGCCTGGAGCGGCGTGGCCACGAAGCTCTTCTCTGACGATCTCGCGCGCGGGAGCCTCGCGTTCGCGGCCGCTTGGGCGATCGGGACGGCCGCGGCCTCGGCCGTCGCGGCGCTCAGCGAGATGAGCGCGCTGCAGATGCGCCCCGCGATCCAGGTCGCGCCGGTGGTGTTCGTGACTCAGACGGTCGTGCCGGTTGTGCTCGCGCCGGTGCTACTCGGCGAAAGCTTCAGCTCGACCCCGCTCGGGGGGGTGCCGCTGGTGATCTCGCTGACGGTGCTCGTCGCGGGCGCGGCCGCCCTGGCGCGCTCGCCGCTGCTGCTCGCTTTGATGGAAGGCGAGCCGGTGAGCGAGCCAAGCGGCTCGACCGCCAGCCCGTCCGAGCGCAGCCACCAGACGATCCGCTCGATTCCCGCCAGCGAGGAGGGCGAGCCGTCGACCGACACCACCAGCACGTCCCCGGCGCGCATCGGGCGCTGAGGCAGCGGCCGGTCGGCGTTCACGTTCAGGCGCAGGGCCCCCGCGACCGGGGTGGCGCCCGCGGTGCGCGCCAGCACGAGCTGACCGACGGTCAGGCCGTTCTGGGGCTGTAGGAAATAGAAGCGATGGCGCAGGCCGAGCGCGCGGGCCTGGGAGCGCAGGGTCCCGCGCGTGCGCACCCACCTGAAGGGCGAGCCGGAGCGGGGCATCTCGGGCACGAGTTCGTCGCGCAGCGTGCGCAGATCGACGATCGTGGTGGCGGAGTCGGCTCCGTTGTCGGCAAACGATGCGCGGATGCCGGCGTTCGCGAGCTCGCGGGCCAGCAGCGTGACCTCGCCCGCCGGCGCGCGCACCACGAGGCCCACCTCCCGCTGGCTCGTCTCGACGCTCTTGAGCGGGTGCACGCCCAGGAACAGCCCGGCGAACGCGGTCACCGCGTCGGTCGACAGCAGCCAGGTGCTGACCACCACCAGCAGCAGGAACTGGGTGACGAACGCCACCAGGCGCAGCCGCCACAGCGGGATCGGGCGCACGCGGCTGCGGGCGCCGAGCACGAGCTCGACCGCCGAAGGGTCGGGCGTGGCCTCGGGCGCCAGCTCGAGCGGCGCCGATACGGGCGACTCGACGCTCGGGCTTTCGCCGTGAGGCTGAGTCGAAAGGTCCACACTCGGGCCTTCCTCGAGCGACCGAACCGGCGGGTCGGCCAGCTCGGGGGCGGCGAGCGTGTTCTGTCCGGCGACCGCCAGCAGCCCCTCGGGCGGATGAGCGGCTCGTCCACTCAGCGAATGGTGCTCGGCGAAGCTGGCCTGCACGTGCTCGCGCAGCTCGTGGGTGTCGTTGGCGAGTCGCAGCAGGCCGAGGTCGGCCATCGCGCGGGTGTTCAGGCGGGCGTGACCGACGGGCAGCCCGTAGGAGACGACCGGCGTGCCCGTGGCCTTCGCCTCCAGGCAGGTGACGCCGCCGGTGGAGTGCACGAGCGTGTCGGCTGCCGCCAGGATCTCGGGCATCCTTTCGGTGAAGCCGTACACGTGCACGCGCGGGACCGCCTGGAAGTCCTCTGCCAGTCGCTCGCACAGCTGCTCGTTGCGCCCGGCCAGGCACACGATCGCGCTCACCTCCGGGATGTCGGCGATCTCGCGTACCGCACCCTCGACGTCGCCGACTCCCCAGCCGCCGCCGGAGACCACCACCATGCGCCCGTCCACCGGCAGGCCGAGCGCGCGGCGTGACTCGCTCTGGGTGCGCTCCTCAAGGAACTCGGAGGAGATCAGCGGGCGCACCAGGCGGGCGCTGCCCTGTCCGGCGATGCGCTCCACCGGGTGCAGGGACTCACCGTACATGACCAGGTGGGTGTCGATTCCGGGCTGGGCCCAGAAGAACAGGCCGGTGAGGTCGGTGATGGTGGCGACCACCGGGCAGCGCACTACCTGGGTGCGCCGCAGTCGCGCGAGCACAACCGTGACCGCCGGATAGGTGGACACCACCACGTCGGGCTCGTGCTCGGCAATGTGCTTGGCCAGCGGACGCGAGCCCAGCAGGCACAGCAGCTTGCGTGCGATCACCCGCACCGGCGCCACGCGCTCCAGCAGCTCATAGATGACGGTGTAGGTCCACGGGAAGAAGCGCAGCTGGACGCGGTAGCCGTCCTCGACCACCGGCTGCAGGAACGGTCCCATCGCGGCGAGCCCGTCGGTCACCGTCACCTCGGTCGGCTCGGGGGAGATCTCGAGCTGGCGCGCCAGCGCGCGGGCGGCCGCGGCGTGGCCCTCACCGACGTCGGCGGACAGGATCAGCACGCGCTTGGGCCCGGGGCGCCGGCGCGATGTGGGTGTGCGGTGGCGACGTGGCATACAGTTCAAGCCTTGCTCGCCCGGCGGACGGTTCGGCTCGGTCGCGCGCATGGTGAGGGATGCTTCAGGGCACGGCGACATGGAAAGCCTAGCGGCCACGGTGAACGTTGACACCTCGGAGAGGTCCGCGAGGCGCTACGGGCTCGCATTGCGCGTGCTTGGAGCGGCCGGCCTGATCGGTGTGCCGATCAGCGTGTTCGCGGTGGTGGCGGGCGCGGCGGGGGCGCCGACTCCCTATGTGCCGAGCCGCAGCGGCGGCTGGCCCGGCTGGCTGTCCGGTCCTCTGCATGGCCTCGGCCTGGGAATCGGCTCCTCGAGCTTTCAGGCGCTGACGCTCGTGATGTGCGCCAGCTACCTCGCCGTGCTGGCCGGCGCCCGGGTGCTGCCGGGCCGCGCGATCGCGCTGTCGATCGCGGTGGCCTACCTGCTGTTGCTGCTGGGGCCGCCACTGCTCTCCCAGGACGTGTTCGGCTACCTGGCGTTCGCGCGTCTCGGGGTGCTGCACGGCCTGGACCCCTACACCCACGTGGCCGCCGAAGCGCCCACGGATGCGGTGTTCCCGTTCATCGGATGGCCGTTCCAGCACTCACCGTACGGCCCCTTGTTCACGCTCGGCACCTATCCGCTGGCGGCGCTCGGGCTGGCGGGTGGCCTGTGGGCGCTGAAGGCCGTTGCCGTGACCTCGAGCCTCGCAGCGGTCGCCCTGACGGCGATCGCGGCGGACAGGATGGGCCGCTCGGCGAAGGTGGCGGCGGTGTTCGTGGGCTTGAACCCGGTGCTGCTCGAGCTGGCGGTGGGCGGCGCTCACAACGACACGCTCGTGTTGCTCGTGCTGGCAGGCGCCCTCGCGCTCGCTGCGGGCACCGCGGGAGCGGCCAGGGTCGCCGAGCTTCAGGCGGCTGCAGCTGTGCTGATCGTCGGTGTCGCGGTGAAGGCCTCCGCGGGGCTGGTGCTGCCGTTCGTGGTGCTGGCACCGCGTCGCTGGAGCGAGCGGGCGCGTGTCGCGGCGAGCGCCGGCGGCGCGCTGGTGCTGCTGGCGGTCGTGGCGATCGTGGGGTTCGGCTCGCACGCGTTCGGCTTCCTGGATGCGCTGGGCGAGCAGCAGCAGCTGGTCGCCACCCACAGCATCCCGGCCGAGACCGCTCGGCTGGTGGGTCTGAGCGGACTGCCGGGCTGGTGGCGCCACGTGTTCGCGGTGGGGCTAGCGCTCGTGCTGGCGCTCACCCTGTGGCGTACGGCCCGTGGAGCCGACTGGCGCACGATGGCCGGTTGGGCGACGCTGGCGCTGTTGCTCTCGACGGCCTGGCTACTGCCCTGGTATGCGATATGGGCGCTGCCCCTGGCCGCGCTCGCCGACAGTCGCCGCCTGCGGGTCGCCACGCTCGTGCTCTGCGCCTACGCGATCCTGATCCACCTGCCGCTCGCCGACCCGCTGCTCAGCCCCGCCAGGCAGATCCCGCATCACAGGGCCCTGCCGCGGCGAGGAGCCGCCGCCGACAACGGCGTCGTATTCGCCGGTCTCCAGGTCGAGCGCCACGTCGCGGTCGACCTCCGCCGGTGAGGCCTCGGGGCGCAAGCGGCGCAGCCGCAGCGCGTCGAGACGGCGGAACTTGAGGATCTCGAGCACGTACACGAGATACACGCTGGCGGCCACCACGAGCAGCGCAAGCAAAGCCATCACGAGCGTCCAGCCGGTGTGCAGGTGGCCTTTGTGATCGGAGTAGGGCACGAATCGAAGCGCGAGGGCCAGCCCGGCGAGCATCAGCGTCCAGGTGTACAGGTAGGCGATCGTGCGTCTGCTGGAGAAGCCGATGCGGGCCATGCGATGGTGGAAGTGCTCGCTGTCGGGGGCGTAGATCGGACGGCGGTACTTCAGGCGCTTGAGCACCACGAAAGTGGTGTCCAGGAACGGCACGGCGAGCAGGATCAGGGGCAGCACGAACGACACGACGGCCGCCGTCTTGACGGCTGCCTCGACTGTCACCACCCCCATCAGCAGGCCGAGCAGATTCGAGCCGCAATCCCCCATGAAGCTCGACGCGGGCGGGAAGTTGTGCACGAGGAACCCGAGCGCCGCGCCCGCCGTCAGCGCGGCGAGCACGCCGGGGGCCGTGCGATTGAGGTCGAACGCGATGATGGCAAGCGCGCCGGCGATGATCACGCACACGCCTGCCGCCAGTCCGTCGACCCCGTCGGAGAGGTTGACGACATTCATCATCACCACCAGTCCGATCACGGTGAGCGCCGGGCCGGCGTTGGTGGCGCCCGCTTTGGGAAACGCCAGCGAGCCGACGAACGGGAGCGTGATCGACTTGACGACCACGCCGTAGTGCACGACCACGACGGCCGCCACGATCTGTCCCGCGAGCTTCACAAGCGGCGGAAGGTCAAAGCGGTCGTCGAGCGCCCCCACGACGGTGATGAGCGCGGCGGCGAACAGCACGCCGTGCCACAGCTCGGCGTCCTTGCCGTAGCCGGCGGGCAGGAACGCGAGCGCCGCGACCAGCACGCCGGCGAAGATCGCAAGGCCTCCCAGCAGCGGCGTGTGCCTGCTGGAGAGACCGCGCGAGCGGGGTTCGTCGACCGCGCCCAACGCCGTCGCCAGGCGCATCGTGAGCGGCGTCAGCAGCGCGGTCACGGCCGCGGCGATTAGGAATGCGTAGAGCGCGTCAAGCTGGTTGAGATGCGCCATCGACTCGCGACAGCATCGCAGGCGCGGGCGTCGTCAGGTGCTACGCGGCGGTTGGGGCATTCAGATGCTCGTACAGGGGATAGCGCTCCACGATCGTGCGCACGCGCTCTGAGAGCTCGCTCTTGCGGGCATCGAACTCGGGCGTGAGCGCAACCGCGACGATCTGACCGATCTCCGAGAAGTCCTCCAAGCCGACGCCCCGGGTGGCGAGCGCGGGGGTCCCGATTCGCAGGCCGGAGGCCTCCATCGGGGGGCGCGGGTCGAACGGGACGGCGTTGCGGTTGACGGTCACGCCGATCTCGTGCAACCGGTCCTCGGCGGCGCGGCCGGTGAGCTCGGGCTCGCAGGCGCGCAGGTCCACGAGCGCGAGGTGAACGTCGGTTCCGCCGGTGAGCACGTCCACGCCGTGACCGGCCTTCATCAGCTCTGCCGCGAACGCCTGGGCGCCCTGGAGGGTGCGACGCTGGCGCTCGGCGAACAGATCGCTTGCGGCGATCTTCAACGACACGGCCTTGCCGGCGATCACGTGCTCCAGCGGGCCACCCTGCTGGCCGGGGAACACCGCGGAGTCGATCTTCTTGGCGTACTCGGCCTTGCACATGATGATCCCCGCACGGGGGCCGCCGAGCGTCTTGTGGGTGGTGGTGGTGACGACATCGGCGCCATATTCGACGGGGTTGGGGTGCAGGCCGGCGGCGACCAGCCCGGCGAAGTGGGCCATGTCGACCATCAGCAGGGCACCCACCTCGTCGGCGATCTCGCGGAAGCGGGCGAAGTCGAGCTGGCGGGGGTAGGCCGACCAGCCGGCCAGCAGCAGCTTGGGACGGCGCTCGCGCGCGATCCGCGCCACCTCGTCCATGTCGATGAGACTGGTCTCGCGGTCGACCTCGTAGGCGGCGATCTCATACAGGCGCCCCGACACGTTGATTTTCATGCCGTGGGTGAGATGCCCGCCGTGGGCGAGCGACAGGCCCATGATCGTGTCGCCGGGGGCGAGCAGGGCGTGGTAGACGGCGGTGTTGGCCTGGGCGCCGGAGTGGGGCTGCACGTTGGCGTGCTCGGCGCCGAACAGGGCCTTGGTGCGATCGATGGCAAGCTGCTCGGAGACGTCCACCCACTCGCAACCACCGTAGTAGCGCCGTCCGGGGTAGCCCTCGGCGTACTTGTTGGTGAGCACCGAGCCCTGGCACTCGAGCACGGCCTGGGGCACGAAGTTCTCTGAGGCGATCATCTCGAGCGTCTGCTGCTGGCGCTCGAGCTCGCCGCGCAGAACGGCGGCGATCTCCGGGTCCACCTCGGCGAGCGGACGGTTGAAGTAGTCGGGGCTGAGATCGGACATCGGCGCGCTCCTAAGCTGACGTGAGTGTCTGAGTGCCCAGGCGCGCGGCGATCGTTCTCAGCCGCTTCCCGGTGGTTATCTCCACCTCTTGCGCCAGTCGCGGCTGCGCACCGACGAGGCTAGCACGACGTGTGCTCTGAGTTTCGTCCCAAGCGCCGCGTAGCTTGGAATCCATGAGGAGAAAGTCACCCTTCCCCCAGATCGTGTGGTTGCGGCGAAAATCGAGTCAGTGCTAACAGTGCTAACGGCCGCCTGAGAGCGGCCCGAGCAACCGCTCCAGCGAGGGTCGCCCGAGCGGCCCCTCGCGCACGATCCGCCAGTCACCGCTGAGCTCGTACCGGGAGAGGTCGATCACGGTGGAGGCGCTGCCGGGAAGCTCGCCGCCGTCGAGCACGAGGTCTGCGCCCTCACGCAGCTCGATGGGCACCTCTGAGAGGCGCCGGGGGTCGGGCCCTCCGGAGAGGTTGGCGCTCGACTGGGCAGCGGGCACGGTCACTGCGGCGAGAGCGGCGAGCGAGCCATGGAGTAGCGGAGCGCGAAGACCGAGCAGCCCGGGGCTGGCGGCAGTGGCAGGGTCAGACTCCGCGGGAGGCGAGCAGGCAAGCGGAAAACGCCGCTCGGGATTGGCCAGCAGCAGAGTGACCGGCCCCGGCAGCAGCGCATCGAGCGCGGCGCGGGTGCGCGGTCCCAGCTCGGTCAGCGACTC
>DATHPT010000141.1:0-5967 GCA_035483615.1 Solirubrobacteraceae bacterium
CGAGGGGGTGGGTGTGCTTGTGCTCGAGCGACTGTCCGAGGCGCGGCGCCGCGGCCACTCCGTGCTCGCCCTCGTACGGGGCAGCGCCATCAACCAGGACGGAGCGAGCAACGGGCTGACCGCGCCGAACGGTCCCTCCCAGCGGCGGGTGATCCGTCAGGCGCTCGCCGGCGCCGGGCTCTCGCCCGAGCACGTCGATGTGGTCGAGGGCCACGGCACCGGCACGCCGCTCGGCGACCCGATCGAGGCACAGGCGCTGCTCGCCACCTACGGCACAGACCGCCCCGCGGATCGCCCGCTGTGGCTCGGCTCGATCAAGTCGAACATCGGGCACACCCAGGCTGCCGCCGGCGTGGCCGGCGTGATCAAGATGGTGATGGCGATGCGCCACGGCGTGCTCCCGCCGACCCTGCACGCCGAGCATCCCTCCAGCGAGGTCGACTGGTCGACCGGCGCGGTGTCGCTGCTGAGCGAGACGGTCCCCTGGCCGCAGCTCGAGCAGCCGCGGCGCGCGGGTGTCTCCTCGTTCGGGATCAGCGGCACCAACGCACACGTGATCCTCGAGCAGGCTCCAACTCCGCAGCCGGGAGATCCCTCTCCGGCCCAGAGCGTCGCACCGCATCAGGGGCCCGAAGGTCTTGAGGATCGGCTCTCGGATGTTGAGGTCGCCGGTGGGCTGCCCCCCACCGGACTGCTGCCCTGGGTGCTCTCCGGCAGCAGTGCCGAGGCGCTTCGCACACAGGCCCAGCGGCTGGGCGATCACCTGACGGAGTCTCCCGGTCTCGGCCTGGCGGACATCGGCTGCTCGCTTGCCCGCCGCCCAATGCTCGAGCGGCGGGCGGTCCTGCTGGGAGGCGACCGCGAGCTCCTGCTGGGAGCGCTGCTGGCGCTCGCCCGGGGAGAGACGGCGCCGAACCTGGTTGTCGGCTCGCCTGAGGCGCAAACCCTCGGCGCGGCCGGCCCGGTGGCGTTCCTGTTCACCGGCCAGGGCGCTCAGCGCGTTGGCATGGGTCTTGAGCTGTACCGGAGCCTCGCGCTCTACGCCCAGACGTTCGACGAGATCTGCGCTCACCTGAACGAGCACCTGGGGACCTCCGTGCAGGACGTCGTGTTCGGGAGTCGTCTGGACTCGGGCGCCCAGGGGTCATCCGCCAAGCTGGGCTCGGGGGCGCAGGGCGCCTCCGCCAACGGCGGGCGAACCGCTCGATCGGCCCTGCTCGACCAGACGGCCTTCGCGCAGGCCGGCCTGTTCGCGCTCGAGGTGGCGATGTTCAGGCTGCTCGAGAGCTGCGGCGTGCGGCCCGACTTCCTGATCGGCCACTCGATCGGTGAGCTGGCCGCCGCGCACGCGGCGGGCGTGCTGTCGCTGGAGGACGCCTGCAAGCTCGTCGCCGCTCGCGGGCGCCTGATGGGCGAGCTGCCCCCAGGAGGCGCGATGCTCGCGGTGCAGGCTTCCGAGCAGGAGGCCGTCGCCTCGCTCGAGGGCCTTGAGGATCGCGTCGCGCTGGCGGCGGTCAACGGTCCCTCCTCGGTCGTGCTCTCCGGCGAGGAGCAGGCGGTGCTGGAGCTGGCGGAGCTGTGGGAGGGCCGCTCGCGCAAGACCAAGCGCCTGCGCGTGAGCCACGCCTTTCACTCGCCCCGCATGGAGGACATGCTCGATCGCTTCGGTGAGCTCGCCGCGGAGGTGTCCTTCCACGCACCCCAGATCCCGATCGTCTCGAACCTGACGGGCGAGCCGGTCGCCGCCGATCAGATCTGCCGCGCCGACTACTGGGTCCGCCACGTGCGCGAGACCGTGCGCTTCGGCGACGGGATCGCCTGGCTCGCCACGCAGGGCGTGCGCCGCTTCGTGGAGCTGGGCCCCGACGGCGTGCTCAGCGCCATGAGCCAGGAAGCCCTGGAAGGCGACGGCGCCGCGCCGGAGGCCGGGCGCGAGCGCCATGTCACGGCGGTGGCGCTGATGCGCAGGGAGCGCCCGGAGACGGCGACCCTGATGCAAGCGCTGGCCGAGGCGTTCGTCGCCGGGGTCGAGGTCGACTGGGCCTCGATGTTCGCCCAGTCGGGCGCCGGCAGGGTGAAGCTGCCCACCTACGCCTTCCAGCGCCGGCGCTACTGGCTCGCGCCACAGTCGGGCTCCACCAGCCTCGCGGCCGTCGGACAGGCCTCGGCAGCCCACCCTCTGCTCGGGGCCGCCGTCGCGCTGGCGGGCGAGCGAGGCGGAGTCTTCACAGGCCGAATCTCCTTGCAGACCCAGCCCTGGCTGGCAGACCATGCCGCGCTCGGAGCGGTGCTGCTGCCGGGAACGGCCTATGTGGACCTGGCTCTGTACGTCGGCGAGCAGCTTGGGGCCGAAGCGGTCTCCGAGCTGACGCTCCAAGCGCCGATGCTGATGGACGAGCGCACCACGCTGGCGCTGCAGGTCTCCGTCGGCGATCCCGAGGACTCGGGCCGGCGCACGATCGACATCTACTCGCGCCCGGCCGAGATGTCCGGGGCCTCCCGGGAGCAGCCGTGGACCCGCCACGCGACGGGTGTTCTCGCGCCCGCGGTCGAGCCCGCCGGCGCGGAGCTTGCGGACGCTCGACTGCAATCGCTGCGCGAGAGCTGGCCCCCGCAGGAGGCACAGCTCGTGGACCTCACCGATGTCTATGACCGCCTGGCCGAGCACGGGCTCGACTACGGGCCTGCCTTCCAGGGATTGCGATGCGCATGGCGGCGCGGGGAGGAGCTGTTCGCCGAGGTGGCCCTGCCGGAGGTGCAGCGCGCCGGGGCCGGCGCCTTCGCGATTCACCCCGCGCTGCTCGACGCCGCGTTCCACGTCGTGATCGACGAGAGCGCTCGGGCCGCCTCTGCCCCGGGACCGGTGCGCCTGCCGTTCTCCTTCAGCGGCGTGCAGCTGTCGGTCTCGGGGGCCCACTCGCTGCGGGTCGGGCTTTTCCGCCAAGCCTCGGACACGCTGTCGCTGATCGCCACCGACGAGCTGGGCGCGCAGGTGGCACGGATCGATTCGCTGGTGGGACGCGAGGTCTCCCAGGAGCAGCTGTCCGGCGCCCGCGGCGCCCACCACGACTCGCTGCTGCGCTCGAGCTGGGCGCCGGCGCCGCCGGCGGACCTCGGGTCGATCGATCGCGGCGCCAGAGCGGCGCTGGTGGGTGAGCAGATCGCCGGTGTCTCCGCCGCATTGCGCGCGGCCGGGATCGCTCATGAGGCTCACCCCGATCTCGGCTCGCTGCTGGAGGGCATCGAGCGCTCCGACGCCGTGCCGCAGACTGTGCTGCTCGACTGCGCACGCTCCGACGGAGACGAGGCCCTGCCGGCGTCGATGCACGCCGGCGTCATACGGGTGCTGGGTGCGCTGCAGGAATGGCTCGCCGAGGAGCGCTTCTCCGCCGGCCGGCTTGTGCTGCTCACGAGCGGCGCCGTGAGCGCGCTGCCCGGAGAGCAGGCGTCGGGGTTGGCCGAGGCGGCGCTGTGGGGGCTCGTGCAGTCAGCCCAAACCGAGAACCCCGGACGCTTCGTGCTGGTCGACCACGACGGCGAGCAGAGCTCCTGGAGCGCGCTCGCCGGAGCTCTCGCCGGCGGCGAGCCACAGCTAGCGCTGCGCGCCGGTCAGGCGCTTGTGCCGCGACTCGAGCGCATAGCTCGGGAGCAGCCCCCGGTCCAGGGTTCCGCGGCGCAGGAGGAGTCAGCAACGCAGGGGGAGGAGTCAGCAACGCAGGGGGCGTCAACCGCGCAGCGGCCCTCGTGCGACCTCGAGGGCGCCGCGTTCGACCAGCAGAGAACGGTGCTGATCACCGGTGGCACCGGCGGCCTTGGAGCCCAGGTGGCGTGCCACCTGGTGCGTGAGCACGGCGTCCGTCACCTGCTGCTGGCAAGCCGCAGCGGTCCCGCCGCGTCGGGCGCCGGCGAGCTGCAGGCCGAGCTCGAGCAGCTGGGCGCCCAGGTGCAGGTCGCGGCGTGCGACGTGAGCCTGCGCGATCAGCTGGAGCAGCTGCTGGGCTCGGTCGAGCCGGCCCACCCGCTCGGCGCGGTGGTGCACACCGCGGCGGTGATCGACAACGCGCTCGTCGACTCGCTCACACCCGAGCAGGTGGAGCGGGTGCTGGCGGCGAAGGCGGACGCGGCCTGGCACTTGCACGAGCTGACCGCGCACCTGAGCCTGTCCGCGTTCGTGCTGTTCTCCTCGATCGCCGGCATCTTCGGCGGTCCAGGACAGGGCAACTATGCGGCCGCCAACCTGTTCCTCGACAGGCTGGCCGAGCGTCGACGCGCCCAGGGCCTGGCGGCCACCTCGGTGATCTGGGGACTGTGGAGCGAGGCCGGGGCGGGCACCGAGCTCGGCCGCCTGGAGGTGAGGCGCGTGGTGGGCTCGGAGAGCGTGGGCACGCTCTCCTCCGAGCGAGGCCTCGAGCTGCTGGACCACGCCGTCCGCGGCGAGGACCCCGTGGTGCTCGCCGCCGAGCTGGACATGTCCGTGCTGCGCGCCGAGGCCAGGGCGGGCGGCGTCGTGGCGCTGCTGCGCGGTCTCGTGCACGTCCCGCCAGCCAGGGCCTCCGCGAGCGAGGACGGCTCGCTCCTGCGCCGGCTCGCAGCGGTGGACGAGCAGGAGCGCCTGGGCGTCGTGATCGAGCTGGTGCAAAGCGAGGCGGCGGCGGTGCTCGGGCTCTCCACACCCAGCTCGATCGGTCCGGAGCGCGCCTTCAAGGAGGCCGGATTCGACTCGCTGGCGGCGGTCGAGCTGCGCAACCATCTCGGCACGGTCGCCGGCATGCGCCTGCCCGCGACCCTGGTGTTCGACTATCCCAACCCGCGCGTGCTCGCCGAGTACCTGCTCGAAGAGCTGAGCCAGGAGGGCATCTCAGCCGGCCCCTCCGTGGACCATGCATTGCAGGAGATCGAGCGCATGACCTCGATGGTGGCCGCCAACCAGGTCGACCGTCAGCGCGTCGCGGCCCGCCTGAGAGCGTGCCTGGCGGCGCTCGAGGGGGCGGTCCCCGAGGACGACCTCGACTCGGCCACCGACGATGAGATGTTCGAGATCCTTGACACGGAGTTGGGGGCGCTGTGAGCGACGAGAAGCTGCGCGCCTATCTCAAGCGTGCCACCGCAGACCTGCGCAGCTCGCGCAGGCGGCTACGGGAGGTCGAAGAGGAGAACCGCGGTCCGCTGGCGATCGTGGGAATGGCCTGCCGCTATCCGGGGAGCGTGCGCTCGCCCGAACAGCTTTGGGATCTCGCTCTCAGCCGCACCGACGCGATCGGCCCGATGCCTGCCGATCGCGGCTGGAACGTGGAGCGCCTGTACGACCCCGATCCCGATCGCCTGGGCACGAGCTACACGCGCGAAGGCGGCTTCCTCTACGACGCCGGCGAGTTCGACCCAGAGTTCTTCGAGATCGGCCCGAAGGAAGCGCTCGCCATCGACCCCCAGCAGCGCCTGCTCCTGGAAACGAGCTGGGAGGCGATCGAAGACGCCGGGATCGATCCGGTGACTCTGCGAGGCAGCCGGACCGGCGTGTTCACCGGCGTGATGCACCACGACTATGCGACAGGCCTGCGCGGCCCCGCCCACCTCGGCCTGGAGTCCGCGATGGGGTCCGGCAACGCGGGCAGCATCGTCTCCGGGCGCGTCGCCTACACGCTCGGCCTCGAGGGTCCCGCGGTCTCACTCGACACCGCCTGCTCCTCCTCGCTGGTGGCGATTCACAGCGCCTGCAGCGCATTGCGAAAAGGCGAGTGCTCGCTGGCGCTCGCGGGCGGCGTCGCCGTGATGTGGTCGCCCTCGCTGTTCCTGTGGTTCTCGCGTCAGCGTGGGCTTGCGCCTGATGGGCGTTGCAAGGCCTATGCCGATGCCGCGGACGGTGTGGGCTGGAGCGAGGGTGTGGGTGTTGTGTTGTTGGAGCGTTTGGGTGATGCGGTTGCTAATGGTCGTGTGGTTTTGGGTGTGGTGCGTGGTGGTGCTGTTAAT
>DATHPT010000142.1:0-2126 GCA_035483615.1 Solirubrobacteraceae bacterium
GTGGACCTGGCGATGTCTCTGCTAGCCAGCGAGGGCATCAAAGCCTCCGGCGAAGTCGGCGACCCCGACCCCTTCCTGGCGACGATGGACGCAATCGCCTCGCGTCGCCCCGACGAGGTGATCGTCTCCACCCACCCAGCCACCCAGTCGGGCTGGCTGCGCAGGGACCTGATCGAGCGCATCCAGAACGCCTCGGGGCTGCCCGTCACGCACATCGTCGTGGACCTCGCCCAGGAGGGGCTGCCATTCGGGGTGACGCTTGTCGTCGCGCACAAGACATCGAGCGGCGAGGAGCTGATCGAGCATCTGAAGACCAAGGCCGCAGGCGACGAGCGCCATCTGTTCGTGGCCGTGGTCCCCCAGCAGGACCGCAGCGGAGGGGCGCACCGAGAGGCGCGCATCCGCCTCTCGGCGATGCTGGAGCGCCTGGACGCCGCCGGGCTGCTGAGCGCAGGCATGATCGGCGACCCCGATCCCTATACGGCCGTGATGAACGCGCTCGAGCTGTTCAAGGTCAACGATGTCGTCATCTCCACGCTGCCCAATGCGCGCTCGGGCTGGTTGCGCGCGAACCTGGTCGAGCGGGTCAGGAACGCCGCCACGATCCCCGTGGAGCACGTCGTGGCAGCCGAGTTCAACGCAACCACCGCGGCGGGGTCCGCGGGCTAGGAGGGCGTCAGCATCATGGAGGCCGCCAGCGTGGCTCACGCAGCCGCACACGACGATCATCACCACGGGCCGCCCGCCGCGCATCGCAGCTCGCGCGTAGAGCCTCAGCTCCTTGGAATGCTGCTTTTCATCATCTCCGAGGTGATGGTCTTCGGCGCCTTCTTCACCGCGTACTTCTTCATCCGCGTCGCCCAGGGAGATCCGTGGCCCGCACACGGCACCACGCTGCCCGTCGCCGTCGCCGGCGTCAACACGGCGATCCTGATGTCCTCCTCGTTCACCCTGCACTGGGCCGAGGCCGCGATCAAGAAAGGCAACCACTTCGGCTTGAAGGCAGGGATCCTGACCACGTTCCTGCTCGGGTGCGCGTTCCTGTTCATCCAGATCAACGAGTACGCCAACATCGGCTTTGCCCCCCAGGACCAGGCGCAGGCGACGATCTTCTACTCGCTGACGGGCCTGCACGGAGCGCACGTGTTCATCGGCCTCGCCCTGCTCCTGATCGTCACGATCAGAGCCTTCAGAGGCCACTACTCCGCCGAGCAACACCGCGGCGTGGAGATACCCGGGATCTACTGGCACTTCGTCGACATCATGTGGATAGTGGTTTACACCACTGTGTACATAATCTGAGTGCTGAACCCGCTGCGCAGCGAGGACGAGGCGTTTCGCCTCTTGCTCTACGTGATCGCCGTCGTCGGTGCAATCGTCGCGATCGTGCTCATCCTGCGCGCGATCCTCTGAACCATCTATCCCTGTGAGCACCTAAGCGTGCCCTGAGGGTCGTGGACCAAGCAGTCCAAGAACGCAGGCCACGCAGTGTGCTTCGCACATAAGTGGCCGAGGACGCAGGAATGCGCCGCGTCCACGGCCCTCAGGGCTTGACGGTTAGCGTCCCGTACATTCCGGCAGCTCTGTGCCCCGGGGCCTGGCAGAAGAAGGTGTAGGTGCCGGGCTTCAGCTTGACCGGGATCGAGACCGTGCCCTTCGTCGTGAAGGCGCTGGCGCCGATCACGGCCCCACTCGCGGTCGCTCCGCCGGCACCTGCTTCGACGGCGATGTTGTGGGATACGCCCGAGGCGTTGGGCATCGAGATCGTGACGGGGCCGGCGGTGGCACTCGCCTTGTTGGAGACGAAGGAGAGCTGACCGGTTGGGTCGGCGGGGATTTCGAGCTTGCCTACCTTCTCCACCGCCGGCTTACCCGAGCCGGGAGCAGAGACAGCGTTGGCGAGCAGCCCGCTGTCCTTCCCTGACCGATCGACCGCTTCGGCGACGTAGGCGGCGATGCTCGCCAGCTTGGCCCCACTGGCCAGCCCGCTCGGCATCGCGCCGTACCTGTTGGGGTTTTCCACCTGGCCTTCGACGGCCGTTCGCACGGCGCTGCGCTCGAGGCCTTCGGCGACGCTCGCGCGGAAGGCTTCGTCGAGGTTGGGGCCCACCGTGCCCTTCGTGTCG
>DATHPT010000143.1:0-13322 GCA_035483615.1 Solirubrobacteraceae bacterium
CCGCTGAAGTCTGTGGCGATCGTCTCGGCGGCCGTCTGCGCGTTGTGCACGACTTCCTTGGCCGAAGCGTCGCTGGCCTTGCTCTTCTGGTTGAGGAACGAGGGAATGGCGATCGCGGCCAGGATGCCGATGATCAAGATCACGACCAGCAGCTCGATGAGCGTGAAGCCTGACTCCCCCCTCGCTCGCAAATGTCGTTGATGTAGCACCGGCAGCTCCTATGTGTCGTGAACTCTAGGGATGCCAGTGCTCGGTGTCGCCCATTTGCGACCCGGTTCTTTCGGCCGTCGGCTTTGTCCTCGCACATCCTGTGCTTGCCGTATTCCGTGCCTGGCTACTGATTGATCGGCTTCCCAAGCGTTCGATCTTTAGCTTTGCCATATGGATGCAACATATTTTCCTAACAAACGCAAGTAAAAGGGGGCGGCCAGATGGCCGCCCCCTTTTATGCTCAGCCGACGTCCAAGGCGCAAACGCCTTGGAATATCGCTACCAGCTGCCGGTTGTTTTACCGCTGCAGCCGGTCGTGGTGCTTTTGCAAGTACGGCTCACAGCACCGGTCGATTCGCGCTTGATGACGAATTCATCACCCGTTGCTTTGGATACCGACTTGATTTCATATTCGGTCGGTTTCGCGCTCACAACTGTGAAAGTCGCGCTCGATGTTTCATTGAGCGTCGGCTCAACCGCCTGGATTTCAGCGGTCGTTGCACCCGTCGTGCCGTTCGAGGTGTATTCACCGTTGTGGTCGGTCGAGTACGTCTCCATCGCCGTCTCACCGGTGCGCACCTGCGACTTGGCAGCTGCGTCATTGGCCTTGCTCTTCTGGTTCAGGAATGACGGAATGGCGATCGCGGCCAGGATGCCGATGATCAGGATTACAACCAGGAGCTCGATGAGCGTGAAGCCACCCTCATCACCTGAGCGCTGGCGCAGTCGATTTAGCATGAATCCTCCTTAGGATTCCGTTTTCTTGGGCGCCAGCCCTCAGTCCAACCGTCTCACTGTGACGGTGCGTCCCCAGAGCCGATCTTTTACGATCGAACTGCTGAGGTCGCCGGCTTTGCCATACACCCTCGTGAGCGTTTACCTTGGGTCTGCGGCCTGGCTTGTCAGCGCGTTCATCGGCCGTTGCAGGTGAGCCCTTTAGCGTTGCACCCAAGCTGGACGCATTTCTTTTTAGTGACGCTTGAGCCCGGCCTGTTCCTGCTGCCACTCCTGAGCGTCCACACCGGTGAGACGCACTCCTCCCCCGCGGCACCAGGGACAGGTGACCTTGCGGGAGTGTTCACCGAGATTGGAGATCACCTTGCCCGTCCCATGGCAGGGCATGCAAGGTTGGGGCTCGCGCGGCTCCTCGACGGCGGAATCGCCCTCCTCGCCGTCGCCGGCGCTCGAGGAAGACGCCCTGCGCGAGCGCTTGGCGGCGGGTGGCTTGCGATCATCTGCATCACTCATGGAGTGGCGAGGTTAGCGTTCCGGGCGTGAGAATGCCCACGATCCCCCTGCGCCTGCTCGTGCTCGCGCTGATCACCGCCGGCGCGGCGGCGCTGCGACTCGTCGATCTGGGAGCGGTGCGACTGGACCCGTTCTACGACGCCGCGGTGCGCAGCATGGGCCTCTCCTGGCACAACTTCTTCTTCGGCGCCTACGAGCCCGGCGGGAGTGTTTCGATCGACAAGCCGCCCATCGACCTGTGGCTTCAGGTGGGCAGCGTGAAGCTGCTCGGTTGGGGTTCGGCTTCGCTGAAGCTGCCCGAGGCCCTGGCGGGCACCGTGTCGGTGCCGCTGCTGTACGCGGCGATAAAGCGTCCCTTCGGAGCGCTCGCCGGCCTGGTGGCCGCCCTTGCGCTGGCGGTGCTGCCGATCGAGGTGATCACCGCCCGCAGCGACACGATGGACGCTGTCATGATGATGCTACTCGTGGTGGCCCTGCTGATGGTCGTGCTCGCGAGCGACACGGGTCGGACCATCTGGCTGCTCGCCGGCGCCGCGGCGCTCGGGTTGGCCTTCAACGTGAAGCTGCTCGAGTCGCTTGTGGCGCTCCCAGGGCTGTTCGTGCTGGCATATCTCGGACTGTCGCGTACGCGTAGGGAGAGCGACGCTTCGAGCATGCGCCTGCGCACCCTCTCCCAGCTCGCCGCGGCCGCGGCGGTCTATGTGATCGTGGCGCTCTCGTGGCTGGGAGCCACGCTGCTGGTGCCCGCGCACGAGCGTCCCTACGCGATCGGCTCGACCAACGGCAGCGCCTGGAATGCGGCGTTTATCTTCAACGGGACCGAAAGGCTGACCGGGAAAACGGCGGAAGTGGGACAGCCGACGGCGGTGGCAGCGCACAGCGCTCGCGCGAGCCGACGGTCCACCGGCCAGTCAGAGCCGATCACGCCGCCCTCCCCCACCAGGCTGCTGGCTCGCAGCGGTCAGCTGCCGGCCAGATGGCTCGGTTGGGAGGCGCTAGTCGCCCTGCTGCTGGGTACCGCCGTCGCGATCTCCGCTGCACGTGGGCGCCTCGCCAGCCTGCAACGTGCGACGGCGATCGGAGTCTTCCTATGGCTGCTCACCGGGATCGCGCTGTTCAGTGCGATGGCGCGCCTGCACCCGCGCTATGTCGAGAGCTTCACACCGGCGGTGGCTGGCATGTTCGGAATCGGTGTGGCCTGGGTCGCAGGCGCCCCCAGCCGCACTCGCCTGCTGGCTGTGCCACTGACGGCGCTGCTTGCGATACCACTCGTGGCGAGCGTCGAAGCGATCGGCGCCAGGACCTCCGATGCTGGGCTCGTCGGCGCCCTCAACGCCGAGGAGCAACGCTCGATCAGTCTCTATCTGCGCTCCCACCAGCAGGGGGCACGCTATGAGCTGGCGGCGGGCGCCGCCACCAACATCGCCTCGTTGATCGTGCAGGACGGGCGTCCGGTCGTGATGCTCACCACCTACAACGGCCTTCCGCTGACGAGCGTCGCCCAGCTGAGGCTCCTCGTCTCCCAGGGAGCGGTGCGCTATGCGCTGCTCTCCTCCACCTGCGGGCCAAGGGCGCCAAGGACCGATGCCGGCTGTGCTCCCGTCGCGCGCTGGGTGCGAGCGCACGGCACAGATGTCTCCCGTCAGGCCGGCCTGCGCGTCAACGGTGTCCTGTGGCGACTGCCTGGAGCGGTAGCGTGAACCCCATGGGCACGCCCGCTTCGATGCGCATCCTGGTCGTCGACGACGAGGCGCCGCTGCGCGAGACGCTGACACGCTCCTTCTCCAAGGAGGGCCACTCGGTCCAATCGGTCGCCGGCGGCGCCGAGGCGATCGAGCGCGCCGGCGCGGAGCAGTTCGACGTGATCCTGCTGGACGTGGCGCTCGGCTCCGGGCCAAACGGCTATGACGTGTGCCGCACGCTGCGCGACCAGCGCAACATCGTGCCGATCATCATGCTGACCGCGCTGGACACGGAGGCCGACGCCGTCCAAGGGCTCGAGGCAGGCGCAGACGATTACGTGACCAAGCCGTTCGGCTTGGCGGAGCTGCGCAGTCGCATCCGTGCCGTGCTGCGCCGCTCCGGCCCCCGTGCGCTCGGCCGAGAGATCCTGAGCATCGGCCCCGTGACGCTCGACCGCAGCCACCGCGAGGCGACGGTCGACGGCGAGCAGGTGAAGCTCACGTTCTCCGAGTTCGAGCTGCTGGCCCAGCTCATGTCCGAAGCCGGCAGGCTCTTCAACCGTCAGGAGCTGTTGCGAGCCATCTGGGGCGATTCGGCCTACCGCGACCCGCGCGCGATCGACGTTCACATCAGACACCTGCGCGAGAAGATCGAGGAGCTGCCCGAGGAGCCGAGGCTGATCTTGACGGTGCGCGGCGCCGGGTATCGCTTCCAGGAGCCGTGAGCGAGTCCTCACGGCTCTCTGGCGCCGTGACCGGTGGCGTCGATCACAGGCGTGGGCGCATGCTCGGGTTGCGACCAAAGGTGTTCGCCGCCCTGCTGCTGTCCAGCGCCGTGACGCTGGCTGTGGCCGCGCTCGCGCTGCTGTCGCCGCTGGAGCACCGCCTGCGCACCGACGGCGAGACGGCGGTGTTCACTGCGATCTCGAGCTCGCGACCCGAGTTTGCAGAGATCGGCGTCGACCCGACCACGCAAAGCCCAGACAAGGCGGAGCTCGTCGCCTCTGTCGCGCTCCTGCGTCGTCGCTCCGGTGCTCAGGTGACCGTGCTCAACCGGCGCCTGGAAACGATCTACTCCCCCGCCAACCAGGATCTCGATGTGCCGGACTATTACGCGCAGGCACGCCGCGCGCTGCGCACGAATCGAGGCGTGCACACGCTGATCGGCACCGAGCTCGTTGCGGCCGAGCCAGTGAGAATCGGCGGCAACGGCAAGACCTATGCAGTGGTGCTCGTGCGTCGCCTGCAATATGTGAGCTCGGCGGTTCACGTAGTGCAGAACGCGTTCATCGAGGCGGCGGCCGTCGGCTTCGGCATCGCGCTGCTGCTTGGGCTGGCTCTCACGACGACGCTGCTGCGACGTCTCGAGCGACTGCGAGACGCGGCGCGCGAGCTCGATCGGCACGGCCTGGACGCGCCGATTCAAGTTGACGCTCGGCGCGATGAGATCGGCGATCTGACCCGTGCGTTCGCCAGCATGCAGGCGCGGCTGCGCCGCCAGGAAGAGGCTCGCCACACGTTCGTGGCCACCGCCTCGCACGAGTTGCGCACCCCCCTGGCCTCGCTGGACGGGACGCTCGAGCTGCTCGAAGACGACCTCGACCCCCAGCGCCTTGATCTCGAAGATGCCCGCGAGCGTATGGTGCGAGCTCGTGAGCAGTCGCGGCGACTGTCGAGCCTTGCAACGGACCTGCTCGACCTCAGCCGCCTGGACGCGGAGATCTCGCTGCGAGCCGAGCCGGTCGAGCTCGGCGAGCTCTCCCGGGCGGTCGCGGCTGAGTTCGAGCGGCGCGCGAGCGAGCGCGACGTCCAGATCGAGGTGCGCCGCTCCTCGCAGGCCTGCTGGGCCACGGGCGATCCCGGGGCCGTGGCGCGAATCGTGAGGATTCTGCTCGACAACGCGGTCGGGATCGCGCCGCCCGGATCGAAGGTTCAGACCATGACCGCAACCGATGGCGTATCGGTGCAGGTGATCGTCAGCGACAACGGGCCCGGCGTGCCCGAGCCCGAGCGCGAGCGGATCTTCGAGCGGTTTCAGCGCGGAAGCACCTCGGGCGGGCGCAGCGGCTTCGGGCTCGGGCTTGCGATCGGGCGCGAGCTGGCGACGCGTATGAACGGCTCGCTGGCGCTGCTCGACGGCGAGAGGCCCTCCGATGCGACGGGAGCACGCTTCGCGCTGCGCCTGCCGGAGGCGCCCATGGAGCCCGACAGCGTCTCAGGAGCGCCACAGCGCGCAGGCGATGACAATCGGCGAGGATAGTCACATGAAAGCCACTGCCCGACCGAGCGACCCGCCCAGTGCCGTCTTGCTCGAACAGATCGCCGACAGAGCCCGAGGCGCCGGTCGAATCGCGCTCGACACAGAGTTCATGGGCGAGGGTCGCTATCGCACGCTGCTCTGCCTGATCCAGCTTGCCGTGGCCGATGGGCAGGGAGGCGAGCAGATCGAGATCGTCGATCCGCTCGACGGCGACCCCGCGACGTTCGCCGAGCGGGGCCGGCCGCTTGCCCAGGTTCTCTCTGACCCCCGGGTCGAGATCCTGGTCCACGCGGGACGTCAGGACATAGCGTTGTTGCGCCGGACGCTTGGATGCGAGGCCAGCAACGTGTTCGATACCCAGGTGGCGGCCGGTTTCCTGGGGCTGCCCGCACAGTGCTCCTACGAGACGCTGCTCGCGGAGACGCTGGGCGTCAAGCTCTCCAAGAGCGCGAGCTTCACCCGCTGGGACGCCCGTCCGCTCTCGCCTGAGCAGCTCGCCTACGCGCGCGATGACGTCGTTCACCTGACGGCGCTGGCCGACGAGCTCGAGCGCCGTCTCGAGCTCGTCGGACGACTGCAGTGGGCACGCGAGGAGTGTCAGTTTCTCGAGCAGGTCAGCGACAAGCGCGATCTCGATGCGATCTTCGCAAAGCTTCCGCGAATCAGGGGGATGAGCGTGCCCTCTCAGGGAATCGCCCGCGAACTGGTGGCATGGCGCGAGCAGACGGCTGCGGAGCGCGATCGGCCCGTCCAGACCGTGCTCGGCGATACTCCCCTGGTCGAGATCGCCAAGCGCAAGCCCACTTCGCTTCGCAAGCTCGAGGAGATCCGAGGCGTCGGCCAGAACAGTTTGCGCAAACGCGGCGAGGAGCTGCTTGCGGCGGTCCAGCGAGGTCTCCAGAATGCCCAGGCGCCGCTCACCAGCGGTCCACGGTCGCCACAGCCACGGCCTGAGGACGCACCGCTGATCGCGCTGTCAGAGGCGCTTGTGAGAGCGCGTGCCCGCGAGGCCAACCTCGCCTACGAGCTGCTGGCCTCGCGCGCCGACCTGCAGGCGATCGTCGTGGGCGAGCGGACGGGAGAGCGCGCCGATGTCCGCACGCTGCGCGGCTGGCGCGGCGAGCTCGTCGGCGACGAGCTGCTCGCCCTGCTCGACGGAAGCATTTCCCTGACCGTCGAGAACCGCTCTGTGAGGGTTACCCCTCTCTGAGCGCAGGGGCCCTATTCGATGTGGTTGTAGACGGTGAACATCGGCATGTACATCGAGACCACGATGAAACCGACGATCGAGCCGATCACGATGATCATGATCGGCTCCAGGATCGAGGTGAGCGCTTTCACCGACGCTTCCACCTGGTCCTCGTAGAAGTCCGCGACCTTCGCGAGCATCGCGTCGAGCGCGCCGGTCTCCTCGCCCACGCCCACCATGTGAGTCACCATCGTCGGAAAGATCGTCGTCTTGGAAAGCGGCTCTGAGAGCGTGCCCCCGCGCTTGACCGAGGCGATCACACCGTCCATCGCCTCCTCGACTGCGACGTTGCCGCCGGTCTTGCCGACGATCTCAAGCGCCAGCAGCAGCGGTACGCCGGCGCTCATCAGCGAGGCGAGCGTGCGCGACCAGCGCGCCACCGCCACCTGCTGGACGATCGCGCCGATCTTCATCGGCACTCGCAGGCGAAAGCGATCCCATTGGGGCCGGCCCCACGACGATTTCTTCCACTTCAGAAAGGCGAACGCGGTAAGGCCGGCGCCTGCGAACATCGCCCACCAGTAGCCGACGACGGCATGGGACATGGTCACCGAGACCTGTGTGATCGCCGGGAGTTCGCCGCCGAACTGCTTGAAGACGCCGGCGAACACCGGTACGAGGAACGCGACGAGCGCCATCATGACGGCCACAGCGAACGTGATCACGAGCGCCGGGTAGATCATCGCCGAGCGAATCTGGCGGCGCAGCGAGGCGTCCTTCTCGAGCTGGTCGGCGACGCGCATCAGCGACTCCTCCAGCAGCCCTCCGGCCTCGCCGGCGCGGGTCATGGCGACGAACAGCGGATTGAAGACCTTCGGATGAGATTCCATCGCCCCACTGAGCGACAGGCCCGCCTCGACGTCCTTGCGCACCTGAATCACGGTGTCCTTCAGAAACTTGTTCTCGGTCTGTTCCTCGAGCACGTAGAGAGCGCGCAGGATCGACAGGCCCGAGGAGATCATCGTGGCGAGCTGACGTGAGAAGATCGCGAGCTCGCCGCTCTTGACCGACTTCATGAAGCTCAGCTCGATCTCGCGCGAGGCGTGCTTGTCGGCGATGTCGAGCACGATCATGCCGCGCGACTTCAGCTGGTTGGAGACCGCTTCCTTGGAGTCGGCTTCGATCTCACCGCGCGCCTTGACGCCGGCGAGGTCCATCGCCTTGAAGACGTAGGTGCTCACCTCACACCACCGGCTCGCTCATATGTGACGTTTCCGACCTCATGCCGCCAGCGATCCCGCACCGAGCAGTCGACGCAGCTCCTCGGGCGCCTGTGAGCGCGATTCCGCGAGCTTCTGGGAGATCTTGCCGGTGCGCACAAGCGACACCAGCGCCGCGTCCATCGTCTGCATGCCCTGGGCAGAGCCCGTCTGCAGCACCGAGTAGATCTGATGGGTCTTGCCCTCCCGGATCAGATTGCGCACCGCCGGGTTGGGGATCAGCACCTCGCATGCCGCCACGCGCCCCGAGCCGTCTGCGGTGGGCAGCAGCTGCTGGGTGACGATGCCCTGCAACGCGACCGACAGCTGCACCCGCACCTGACCCTGCTGCTCGGGCGGGAACACGTCGATGATGCGATCCACCGTCTGAGCGGTGTCCTGCGTGTGAAGCGTGGCGAATACGAGGTGGCCGGTCTCAGCGGCGGTGAGCGCCGTCGAGATCGTCTCGAGGTCGCGCATCTCTCCGACCAGGATCACATCCGGGTCTTGGCGCAGCGCGGCCTTCAAGGCCTCCCCGAAGGACTGCGCGTCGGAGCCCAGCTCGCGCTGGTTGACCAGGCACTTCTTGTGTGCGTGCAGGAACTCGATCGGATCCTCGATCGTCAGGATGTGCTCCTCGCGCGTGAGGTTGATCTCGTCGAGCATCGCCGCAAGCGATGTGGACTTGCCCGAGCCGGTGGGACCCGTGACGAGTACGAAGCCGCGCGGCTTGCGCGTGAGCTCGTGGACAGCCGCGGGCAGGCCGAGCTGGTCGATCGAGGTCAGCTCGAACGGGATCAGGCGAAACGCCGCCCCGATTGCGCCGCGCTGGTAGTAGGCGTTGACGCGGAAGCGTGCGTGTCCGGGAATCGAGTAGGCGAAGTCAAGCTGCCAGTTGGTCTCAAGGCGCTGGCGCTGGTCGCCGGAGAGGATCGAGTAGACGATCTCGCGCGTGTCGGTCGAGTCGAGCTCGGGGTAGCCTTCCAGGCGCGTGAGACGCCCACGGACACGCACCGTCGGCTGCGAGCCGGCGGCTAGGTGCAGGTCAGACGCGCGCCGCGCTACGACCTCCATCAGCAGATCTGCGAAGTCGATCTTCATCGTGCTGCCCTGCGTTCGGTCGTGGCGCATGCGTGGGATCTCATGGGCCCCTTATCGGCAGATGTGTCGCACACCTCAACTGCTGCCGATCACACGCGCGATCTCGGCCACGGAGGTCAGGCCCTGGCGGACCTTCTCCAGGCCGTCGTCGCGCAGGCGACGCATGCCCTCGCGGACTGCCACGTCCCTGATCTCCTCGGAGGGACGGCGTTCGAGCGTCATGCGGCGGATCTCCGAGGAGAGCGTCATCACCTCATAGATGCCGAGACGGCCGCGGTAGCCGGTGCCGCCGCAGCGCCGGCAGCCGGTGGACTCATACGCCTCGAGATCGACGATCGCCTTGTAGCCGTTTTCGCGCAGAACCTCGGCGGGGACGATCGTGCGCTGCTTGCAGTTGGAGCACAGCATCCGAGCGAGCCGTTGCGCCAGCACGCAATCGAGCGCCGAGGCGACCAGGAACGGCTCGATTCCCATCTCGGTGAGGCGGGTGATCGCCGACGGCGCATCGTTGGTGTGGAGCGTGGAGAGCACCAGATGCCCTGTCAGGGCCGACTCCACCGCGATCTGGGCCGTCTCGCGATCGCGGATCTCGCCCACCATGATCACGTCCGGGTCCGCTCGCACCATCGCGCGCAGGCCGGCGGCGAACGTGAGACCCACCTTCGCCGAGACCTGCACCTGGGTGATGCCTTCGAGCTGGTACTCGACAGGGTCCTCGACGGTGATGATGTTCTTCTCCGGCGTGTTGAGCGCAAGCAGCGCCGCGTACAGGGTCGTGGACTTGCCTGAGCCGGTGGGGCCGGTGACGAGCACGGCGCCGTGGGTTTCGTGAAAGGCACGCTCGAAGCGCTCGCGCTCGGTCTCGGCCATCCCCAGCTTCTCGAGCTTCATCACGACCGAGTCCTTGTCGAGGATGCGCATCACGATCGACTCCCCGTGCACGCTCGGCAGCGTGACCACGCGCAGGTCTATGTGGCGCCCGTCGACTTTGAGGCTGACGCGACCGTCCTGAGGCAGGCGCCGCTCGGAGATGTCGAGCTCGGCCATGATCTTCACGCGCGAGACCACCCCCGCGGCCATGCGCCGCGGGACGGTGGTTATGTCCTGCAGGATCCCGTCCACGCGCACCCTCACACGAACCTCATGGCCGTCTGGGGCCAGGTGGACATCGGAGGCGCCGCGCTCCACCGCCTGGCCGACGATCTGGTTGACGAGCTTTACGACGGGGGCGTCGTCGGCGGTCTCGCGCAGGTTGACGATCTCGGCGCGGCTCTCCTCGGACTCCTCGGGGACGCTCTCCCCCGAGACCACGTCCTCCAGACGCGCCATCCGCGAGATCAGATCGCTGATTGCCTCCGGAGATGCGACCGCGACCCGCACCTCATAGCCGGTCATGATCGCCACGTCGTCGACAGCCAGCACGTTTGAGGGATCGGCCATCGCAAGCAGCAACGTGCGCTTATCCACGAACGCGACCGGCACCGCCTGGTAGCGCTTGGCGGCAGTGTTGACGACGAGGTTCGCAGCTCCCATGTCCACCGGGAACACGTCGAGGTCGAGATGATCCAGTCCATAGCGCTCGGCGAGCGCACGGGCAAGCCCGTCGGCGTTGATCGCGTTGCCTGCCAGCAGCACTCGCTCGGGCGTGGTGCCTTCGTTGCGGGACGTCTCGATCGCGTGATCGACCCGCTCGCGGGAGGCGAGACCCATGTCCACGATCACGTCGGTCAGAAAGCGCGAGGAGGAGCCGCGGCGGGTGGGACGGGTGACCCCCTGCGGCGCCTCGGGCACACTTTAATCCTGCGTGTGCGGCTCGTAGGTCAGCGAATAGGGATCGCCTCCACCTGCTCGTAGCGGGCTGTCGTCGGCGATGACGCCTGCCTCGCCTGGGGTCTGCTGCCCGGAATCTGCCCGTTCGACCTCGACGCTCACCTGTGGCTCGTCTTCGCCGAAGACGCCGCCTTCCTCGCGCAGGCCGCTCGGAGGAGTGCTCATCGTCGATGCTCGCGACTCATGCCCGGTGGAGCATGTCCAACGGGATTCCCTCTAAAGGCTCTATCGGCGCCGATCACCGTGCGATCGATCGCTGGGCTCGAGTGCGCAGCGCAGCCGGACATAGCACAGCCGGATGTGAGTAGGCGCCTAGCCCGAGTGTGTCTGCAAGCCGGCTCCTCGACGCATCGCGGCAAGCGGCGCAGGCCTGCCGGTCCAGTGCTCGAAGCTGAGCGCTCCCTGTGCCACAAGCACCTCGAGACCCCCGACGATCGCCACCTCGTGACTGCGCGCAGCTGCCAGCAACGGCGTGAGACCGTCTCGGTAGACCAGATCGATGACATACGCATACCTACCGACTAGATCGGCGGTCAGGTCGAGTTGGTTGAGCGCCACCTCGTCACTGGCCGACCGTTGCAGTCCCACCGACGTGCAGTTGACGAGCAGATCGGCAGACGCCGGCCTCGACACAGCGCTTGCGCCAAGCTCGCGCGCCAGCGCGCTCGCTCGCTCTGGCGTGCGATTCCAAACAGACACCCGCGTCGCGCCGGCATTCAACAGGCCCCACACCACCGCCCGCGCACTCCCTCCGGCGCCGAGCACCAGCGCTGTCATCCCCGCCGGCGAGCGCCCGAGCGCGGCGATCAGCCCTGGCGCGTCCGTGTTCTCCGCCGCAATGCCACTGTCTGTGAAGGTGAGCGTGTTGGCCGCCCCGATCGCCCGTGCCGCCTCGCTTGCGCTGTCGGCGAGCGCGAGCGCAGCCTGCTTGTGGGGAATCGTCACGTTCGCACCCACGAAACCGCTGGCGCCGAGCGCACGCACCGTCTCCGCGAACAGCTCCGCCGGCAACGGCAGTCGCTGGTAGCTCCAGTCATCCAGAGCGCACTCCCTGAATGCCGCCCGGAACATCGCCGGCGAGCGACTGTGGGCGACGGGCCAACCGATCACGCCCAGCCTTTGCATCGCTCCCCCTCGTCGATCGTGACCCGTGGGGGCCGTTCGATTGCCACGAGCAAAGGTCTACCGCTTCTTGCAGCTTGGAACGCGTCCGTCATTTTTGTCGATCGCTTCGCGGTAGGCGGCGACGTTCTTTTCGAACTTGGCGTAGCTCGTTGAGAAGACCTGCTCGCCGCAGCCGTCAGAACCCGCCACGTAGTAGAGGTAGGACACTTTTGCGGGTCGCCCGGCCGCCGCGATCGCAGCGGCGCCCGGATTGGAGATGGGCGTCGGCGGCAGACCCTTGTGGACACGGGTGTTGTACGGCGAGTCGCTGCTCAACTCGGTTTCGGTCAACGGATGGCTGAAGTCGTGCAGCGCATAGCGCAACGTCGAGTCGATCCCGAGCGTCATGTCCAGACGCAGACGGTTGTAGATGACCGCTGCCACGAGCGGACGGTCGTGCGGGACGGCAACCTCGCGTTCGATGATCGACGCGACGATCAACAGTTCGTAGGGAGTCACGCCGAGCACCTTCGCCCGGTGGACCTCACCGCCACCGAAGTTTTCCTCAAACGCGGAAAGCTGCTTGGACGCCAGCTGAGAGGCCGGCGCGTCCGCATACAGTTCATAGGTCGCCGGGAACAGGAACCCTTCGAGATTCGGGGTGCCGACGGGAGCCCCATAGTGAGCGGGGCTCAACTCGGCAGAGCGCTTGGAGGCCGTCAGATAGCTGCCGCGCAGCCCGTCGGCGCGCGCCAGCGCGGCGATCTGCAGGCGCGTGTAGCCCTCCGGGATCACGACCTTCATGACCGCGGGCGCCACAGGCGCCGCCGTATGCCGTCGACCGTGGCGCAGGAGCAGCACCACACCGCCGGCGATCGCGCCGAGCACCACCAGAAGCGCCAGCAGCGCGCCGGCTCTTGCCGCGCCGGTCCGCATCGGGGAGATGTGAGGACGATGCAGATGGGGCCGGTGTAGGTAAGGCGTATGCGATCTGGACGAGGTTCCCCTGTGCCGACGCCCGTTCCGCTCGGCGCGCCCCGAGGCTGAGACCGGTAGCGGCAGCGGATAGTGCGGCTGCGCTTGTGCGCTCTCCGCCGGCTCTGGCACGCTCCGCCGCGGCAGCACGCTTGCGGGCGGCTGTGGTGCGCTCGTTGTCGGTGGCAGCTCGCTTGCGGCCGGCGATGTTTTGCTCGTTGTCGACGGCAGCAAGCTTGCAGTGGACAGTGGTTCGCTCGTTGTCGGTGGCAGCTCGCTTGCGGCCGGCGGTGGTTGGCTCGCAGTCGGTGGCAGCTCGCTTGCGAGCGTCTGTGGTTCGCTAGCAGTCGGTGGCGGCTCGCTTGTGGCCATCTCGCCGACAGCGGCAGCTGGCGCCGTCGGCGACTCGGCAAGTGGAGGCGGTAGCGGCGGTCCCGGCGGTTCCTCGGTCGGCGGCGCCGGCC
>DATHPT010000144.1:0-6191 GCA_035483615.1 Solirubrobacteraceae bacterium
CGGAGATGTAGGAGTCGCCGAGGGTGACGACCCAGGGCGCTCCTTCTCCAGGACCGTCGGCGCGCGCCGGCGGGCTCGCGCTCAGGCCAATCGACATGACAAGCAGCGCTGCTATGGCGCCGGCCAGTAGCGCGCGGGGCGCTTGCCGACCGACACGGAGGGTGGTTGAGGCGTACATCTGAGATCCCTTCCAGTGACGCGCCGCGCCTGTTGCGAGGCGCTTTACGGCGACACTAGCGCCCCATCAGAATCTACGCAACCGAATCTGTCCAATCATTGGTCACAAGGGTTTATGGCTGCTCAGACCCGCTCTACCAGGGAACGCGAGGCCCAGACGCCGGTCCTCCGCTCTACTCCGCTGCTCCCTAGGCTTCGCCCGCGCCCTGTGCCCGGCGCGCAGGCGCCTCTCCCCACAGCTGCTCCAGACGGTAGAACTCGCGCGTGATCGGCGTGAAGATGTGGACCACCACGTCCAGATAGTCCATCAGGATCCAGTCGGCACTGGTAAGACCCTCGACCCGCCGAGGCAGCAATTCGTGCTCGTGCTTTAGCCCCTCCAGGATCCCATCGTGGATCGCCTTTGTCTGGCGCTCGGTGTTCCCCGAGCTGATCACGAACCAGTCGGTGTATCCGAGCACCCCGCGCAGATCCAGCTCGACCAGCTCCACGGCCTTCTTGTCCTCCGCGTAGCGACAGATCTCGGCGAGCAGTTCCTGCGAGCTCATCGGCCCGCCCCCTGCGCCCGCCCTGCCGGCTGGCGGCCGTAGAGCTCTTGCTCGTGGATGTAGCGCGCGACCTCGGGCCCGACCTGCTCCTCGATCGGCGCTCCCGTGGTCAGGCGACGGCGAACGAGCGAGGAGGACACCTGATGGGGTGGCATCTCCAGGAACACCGTCCGGCCCTCGCCACCCAGCGGCTCTAGCTCGCCGAGCACTTCCCCGCGCGTCGAGCCATCGCGCTCGGCGACCGCGAGTCGGGCCAGCCTCAGTATCTCCTGCGGTTCGCGCCAAGAGCCCAGCGTTCGAGCCATGTCGGCGCCGACGATCAGGGTCAGCTCTGCGTCAGGATCGCTGGCATGGATGCTTCGCAGCGTATCGATCGTGTAGGACGGCCCGGCCCGTTCGAGCTCGAGCGTGCACACGCCCAGCTCGGGGGAGCCCTGGATCGCAAGCAGGCACATCCGCAGTCGATGCTCGGCGCCCGGATCCCACTTGGCCGGCTTGTGCGGAGGTATCAGCACCGGTGTGAGCAGCACTCGCTCGAGGCCGAGATCGCTCACCGCCGCACGTGCCAGGGCGAGGTGGCCGAGGTGAGGCGGGTTGAACATGCCACCGAGAATCCCTAGGCGCTTGGTGGGCCCACCGGCAGGGTGACCGGGCTCAGACGCGGACGTGGCCGTCGCCTTCGACCAGATACTTGAACGTGCACAGCTCACGCAGCCCGATCGGCCCGCGGGCGTGGAGCTTCTGCGTGGAGTTGCCGATCTCCGCGCCCATCCCGAACTCACCGCCATCGGTGAAGCGCGTGGAGGCGTTGACATACACGCAGGCGGCGTCTACGCCGAGCTGGAAGGCGCGCGCGGCGGCCGTGTCCCGCGTGACGATCGCCTCGGAGTGCCCGGAGCCGTGACGGGCGATGTGCTCGATCGCCTGCTCCACCGAGTCGACCACCGCGACCGCCAGCCTCATCGCCAGGTACTCGGTGTCCCAGTCCTCCTGCACCGCGGGGATCGTGAGCTGCCGCGCCTGGCCCGCCAGCTCGAAGGTGCGCTCGTCCACTCGCAGATCCACACCGGCGGCGGCCAGCTCCGCCAGTGCGGTCGGCAGGAACAGGGGCGCGATGTCCGCGTGCACGAGCAGCGTCTCCGCGGCGTTGCACACGCCCGGACGCTGGGTCTTCGAGTTGACCAGGACCGCAAGCGCCTGGTCGTGCTCAGCCGAGGCATCCACATAGACGTGACAGTTGCCCGAGGCCGCGTAGATGACCGGCACGGTTGCGAGATCCTTGAGCGCCGCCTTCAAGCCCTCGCCCCCACGCGGGATCAACAGGTCGATCGTACCCTCCTGGGTTGCCAGCTCGGCCAGCTCATCGCGCCCTCCTCCGGCCACCAGCCCGATGCAACCCTCCGGGAGTCCCGCCTGCACCGCGGCCTGCGATGCGATCGAGCAGAGGACCGCGTTGGAGTGGGTCGCGGTGGAGGAGCCACGCAGGACGATCGCGTTACCCGACTTCAGGCACAGGGCGGCGGCGTCGATCGTGACGTTCGGACGAGCCTCATACACGACCGCGATCACACCGAGTGGCACACGCACCTTACGGACCTCAAGTCCGTTGGGGAGGCGCCGGCCCTCGATCAACTCACCTACCGGGTCATCCAGCGCCGCCACCGCTTCCACCGCCTTGGCGATCCCCTCGATCCTCGTGGCGTCGAGCAGCAGCCGGTCGAGCAGCGCCTCGGTGAGGTCGCTTTCGCGACCCGCCTGCAGGTCGTGGGCGTTTGCGCTCAGAATCTCATCGGTAGATGCTCGAAGCGCAGTGGCGATCGCAGCAAGCGCCGCGTTCTTGGTTGCGGTGTCCACCGTGGCGAGCCGCGCGGACGCTGCCCGCGCACGAGCGCAGATATCGACTACGGAGGTGGCGGTTGCAGCCATCGACCTACAGGGTAGGACCTTCAGTCGATCACCATGTAGTCGCGGTGCACGGCCTCATCGGTGGCGCGTGGAAGGATCTCCTGCACCGCATTTGACTTCAGGCCCATCACGCGCCGCAGCTCCTCGGCCGAGTAGTTGCAGATGCCCTTTGCCATCACCCGGTCCTGGACGCCACTGGACGTGTCGCGCTCGGCGATCTCCACCGCGTCACCGGCGTCGAAGGAGCCCAGCACCTCCACGACTCCGACCGGCAGCAGGCTCGTGCCCTGTGCACGCAGCGCAGCGCCTGCGCCGGCGTCGACCACGAGCGTGCCGTGGCTCGGCTTGGCGTATCGCAGCCACAGCTTGAAGGAGGAGTGGCGCGCGGCGCGCGCCGGGAAGCTCGTGCCCTCCATGCGCCCGGCCAGCACCGCCTCCAGCGCGCCCGAGCGCACGCCGTTGCAGATCACCGTCCGGATCCCGGCCGCGGTCGCCATGTCGGCTGCGACCACCTTCGAGCGCATCCCGCCGGAGCCGAGCGGGGAGGTGGTGTGACCGACCTCGATTCCCTCCAGCGCCTCGAAGTCGCTGACCTCGTGCACGAGGCTCGCATCTGGGTCGTGACGGGGATCGGCCGTGTGGAGCCCGTCGATGTCGGTCAGCAGCACGAGCAGATCGGCAGCGCTCATGATCGCCACCTGGGCAGCCAGGAAATCGTTGTCTCCGAAGGAGATCTCGTCGGTGGAGGTCGTGTCGTTCTCGTTGATGACCGGCACCACCCGCCAGTCGAGCAGCTTGCGCAGCGTCTGACGCGCGTTCAGGTAGCGGGTGCGCGCACTCATGTCCATGAACGTGAGCAGCACCTGCGCGGAGACGAGCTCGCGCTCGCGCAAGAGCTCGTCATAGGCGCGATACAGCTTTCCCTGTCCCACCGCGCTTGCGGCCTGCAGCTCCTCGACGGCGCCAGGGCGCGCTGAGAGGCCCATGATCCGCACGCCGCGGGCGATGGCTCCAGAGGAGACGATCACAACCTCCTTGCCCTCGCCGTGCAGCGATGCGACGGCGTCGCAGATTCGTGCAAGCACACCCGTGCGCAGCTCACCGTTCTCCTCGGCCACGATGCTCGACCCGAGCTTGATCACCACACGCTTCATGCCTGGAGCTTATGCGGGCTCGTCGGGATCCAGCTCGAAGGCGATTCCAGCGATCTCGAGCTCGTCGCCGGCCTGGAAGCCCTCCGCTTCCAGCGCGCGCAGAACACCGATCTTGCGCAGACGTCCCTCCAGATAGGCCATCGCGTCCTCGTTGTCGATGTCATAGCGGGCCAGCAGACGCTCCACTCCTCTGCCCGTGACTACAAATGAGCCGGAGGCGACCTGCTCTACGGCGAAGCCGCTGGAGGCAGCCGGGCGAAACACCATGTGCTCTGCCAGCTCCAGCTCGTCCTCGCTCGCGTGTGTTCCCACCGGCTCGCCGGGGACGGACAGCGCAGCCGGGCCGGCCGGTGAGAGCGAGGGCACGCGACGCAACAGCTCGGCCGCGAGCTCCTGCACTCCGGCGCCTGTGGCGCTCGAGGTCGCGATCACCGGCACCTCGCCTCCCAGGCGCTCAGACCACTGTGCGATCGCCTCTGCCGCACGCGCGGGCGGAACCAGGTCGACCTTTGATAGAGCCAGCACTCGCGGTAGTCGGGCAAGTCGCTCGTCGTGGCTGGCCAGCTCGCGCTCGATCGTCGCATGGTTGACGAGCGCGTCGGCCTGCTCGTCCGCGGTCAGCTCGGGGGCAAGATCGAGGACGTGCACGAGCAGTCGTGTGCGCTCCACGTGCGCAAGGAAGTCGTGTCCCAAGCCGGCCCCCTCGCTTGCCCCTTCGATCAAGCCGGGGATGTCGGCGATCACGAGCTGGCGCTCCTCGCCTTCCAGCACCCCCAGCACCGGCGATAGCGTGGTGAACGGATAGCTTGCGACCTTCGGCGTGGCTCGCGTGAGACGCGCGAGCAGCGAGGACTTGCCGGCATTGGGCAGCCCCACGAGGCCAACGTCGGCAAGCAGCTTGAGCTGCAGCTGCAGCCAGCCCTCCTCGCCTGAGAGCCCGCGCTCGGCAAAGCGCGGCGCCTGGCGCGTGGGAGTGGCAAAGCGCTTGTTGCCTCTGCCGCCCGAGCCTCCCCTGGCAATCACGGCTCGCTGGCCGTCGGTAAGCAGATCCCAGCGCCGCCCCTGCACGTCGCCCTCGACACCCTCGACCTGGGTGCCGGGCGGAACCCGGACGACGAGTGTGTCGCCGTCGGCGCCATGGCGCTGGGAGCCCTCGCCATGCCCGCCGCGGCCCGCTCGATAGTGGGCGCTGCGCTTGAAGCTCTGCAGATCGCGCAGAGAGTCGTCGCACACGAGCAGCACCTCGCCGCCGCGGCCTCCATCCCCTCCGTCGGGCCCGCCACGCGGCACGTGGGCTTCGCGACGAAAGCCGGCGGAGCCGTCGCCACCGTGGCCCGCCTGTACATGGATCTTTGCGCGGTCGTAGAGCACTCGAGCATCGTGACAGCAGCGCGCGATCGACGGACGCTGCTCAATGACTTGAGCGGGACGCGCGCGATCGCGGACGCTGCTTGAACGATGTGAGCCGGGCGGCCGTTCAGGCGCGGGTCAGGACTGCTCGCCGGCTGCAAGCACGCTGACGACGCGTCCCCGACGGCCGGTGTTGAACTGGACCGTTCCGGCCGCGCGTGCGTAGAGCGTGTCGTCCTTGCCGATGCCCACGCCCTCGCCCGGCTTGAAGCGGGTGCCGCGCTGGCGCACGATTATCTCCCCGCCCGTGACGGTCTGGCCCGCGAACGTCTTGACGCCTAGTCGCTGGGCATTTGAGTCGCGACCGTTGCGGCTGGATCCGAGACCCTTCTTATGAGCCATTTGGCACCTCCTGCGCCTCTTCGCCGCCTGCGGCGGCAGGGTTGGCATTGGCGGGGGACTTTGCCGCTGTGGGCTTGGCGGAAGCCTTGGCGGCGGCGCCCATCGAGATGTCTGTGACCTCGATCCGCGTCAGCTCCTGGCGGTGTCCGGTGCGACGCTTGTAGCCACGCTTGGGCTTGAACTTGAAGACGCGCAGCTTCTCTCCGCGCTCGTGGGCGACGATCTTCGCGGTGACCTTTACCTTCTTCAGCCCAGCCGCGTCGAACACCGCGTCCTCGGAGCGGTAGAGGATCGGCTCGAGCGCCACGCTTGCGCCCTCATCGGCGGCAAGGCGCTCCACGAGCAGGGTCTGACCCCGCTCGACGCGGTACTGCTTGCCGCCTGTCTTGACGATCGCGTACATGTGCTCTCTACTCCGAGGTTGTTGCCTCTGCCTTGGCAGCCGAACGGCGCCGTCCGCCTCTGCGGCCGCGGCGCCGAGGCTTGGATTGTAGGTCATCCTCGCCGGGCCCGTCCGCCGGCTGCAGCTGCGGCGGCTCCGGCTCGAGCGCGACCACCTGCTCGGGAGGCTGCTCGGAGCTCGGCTTGGACTCCTTTGGCTCGATGCTCATCGGACGATCTGCGGGCTTGGTGGAGCGTCTGCGCGGCCGTCGGG
>DATHPT010000145.1:0-3193 GCA_035483615.1 Solirubrobacteraceae bacterium
GCATCTACATGCTGCCATTGACGCTGGGGATGCTGATCGCGGGACCGACCTCGGGCTTTCTCTCCGATCGCTTCGGCGCCCGTCCCTTCGCGACCGGCGGAATGCTCGGCGCGGCCCTGAGCTTCGGCCTGATGCTGCTGCTGCCGACCGACTTCAACTACTGGGTGTTCGCGCTGATCCTGCTGCTCAACGGCATCTCGATGGGGATGTTCGCCTCGCCCAACCGCGCCGGGGTGATGAACAGCCTGCCTCCCGGAGACCGGGGCGCCGGCGGGGGCATGAACCAGACCTTCCAGAACTCCGCCCAGGTGCTTTCGATCGGGATCTTCTTCACCCTGATGATCATCGGCCTCGCCTCCAGCCTGCCCGCCGCGATGTTCGGTGGCCTGCAAGCCCACGGCCTTTCGGCGGGCGTGGCACACCGGGTCGCGAGCACTCCGCCGATCTCGATCCTGTTCGCCGCCTTCCTCGGCTACAACCCGATTCAGCAGCTGGTCGGGCCGCACGCGCTCGGAGCGCTCGGCGTTCACGCCCACACGGTGCTCACCGGACAGGGATTCTTCCCCCACCTGATCTCCGCACCGTTCCGCGACGGGCTCGACGCGGCCTTCATCTTCGCGATCGTCACCTGCCTGATCGCGGCCGCCGCCTCGATGCTGCGCGGTGGGCACTACCGCTATGCCGAGGAGCCCGCACCGCTCGCCGGCGCAGTCGGCCAGATCTCACAGCTGGAGGAGCAGCACGCGGGCTGAGGCTTCAGAGATCAGTGCAGGTGAGCTGGGCACAGTCCTCGCCGCACGCTATCCCCTCGGGATGCGGTAGATCGGCCCCAGTAGCCCAACGCCCCCCGAAGCGCGCGGCTTCAATGCGAGTTGGGCAGCTTGAAGTGCGCCCGGCGATTGGGCGGCACGAGATCGAGATAATCAGGATGCTCCTGGATGTAGCCCTGGACGAACGGGCACACGGGCAGCACCGCAAGACTCTGCGCCCGAGCGCTGTCAAGCGCCCAGCCGATCAGCTCGGAGGCCAGCCCGCGACCTTGAAATCGTGTCTCGATCTCCGTGTGCACCAACGCGATCTGGGAAGGGTGGCGACGGTATTGGAGAATGCCGGCGAGCTCCCCATCGAGCTCTATCTCAAAGCGCTGCTCGCGCTCGTTGTCCCTGACGACGCCCGGCATCGCCTCAGCGTACCGCCGGCGCCGACGCCCGAGGTCAATCTCGACCTCAACGCCTGGCGTCAATCTCAGCCTCGGGGCCGTGCGGGCGCGACGAGCAAAGAAACTCCATCGCGGGGGTTGCGTGGCGGCTTTGCAAATAGGATCTCACCGATGAGCGAACGTGCTGACTGGTCCGGGCATTCGGCGGTCAATCGGTGGTAGCTCGCAGTGGGCGGACGGTCGCTCGGGAAGAGATCGGCGTGCTGCTGGTCGAGGACGACGAGGGCGACGCTCGGCTGGTCGAGGACGAGCTGGCGGAAAGGCTTCCGCGAGCCCGGATCTCCCGCAGCCGCACGTTGAAGGAGGCCCTTTCAGCGCTGACCTCGAGGGTCGACTGCGTGCTGCTTGATCTCGGACTGCCCGACACCTCCGGACTTGACGCCGTGGCGAGACTTCGGGCGGAGTCTCCGGGGATCCCGCTGATCGTCCTCACGGGTCTCGCCGACGAGGCGGCCGGCGTGGAAGCCGTCGAAGCGGGAGCCCAGGACTATCTCGTCAAGGGGCACGTCGACGGCGATCATCTCTCACGCTCGATCCGCTACGCCATCGGTCGACGCCAGGCCGAGGAGACCGAGCGCCGGCTTCTCCTCGCCGAGGCACAGGCGCGCGAGGTCGTCCGTCTGGAAAGAGGGCTCGCGCCCAAGCCGCTGATCAAGGACTCCTCGGTGTGGGTCGCGTCCTGCTACCGCGCCGGGCGCAGCCGCGCGTTGCTCGGCGGGGACTTCTTCGACGTCGTGCAGACAGCCGACGAGGCCCTTCACATCGTTGTGGGGGACGTCTGCGGCCACGGGCCCGACGAAGCGGCGATCGGCGTCAGCCTGCGTGCAGCCTGGCGAGCACTCGTCCTGGCGGGAGAGCAGCCCGATGTCGTTCTGAGCACCCTGCAGCGCCTGTTCGAGGGCGAGCGCCATCTGCCTGGCCTGTTCGCAACGCTTTGCACCCTCAAGATCGAGCGGGCTCAGAGGTCCGCATCGATGATCCGCGCCGGCCATCCCCGACCGGTGCTGATCGAGGGCACCTCGATCTCGGGTCTCTCGCACGGCAACGGCAGCACAGGCATCGGGATCGGCGACGGGCAGTGGTTCGCAGAGCAGGTGCCCCTGCCGGCAGGGTGGACGATCCTGCTGTACACGGACGGGATCATCGAGGGACGGATCGGCCACGGCCCCGAGCGCCTGGGCGAAGAGGGTCTGCACCGACTGATCGCTGAACGGATTGCGCAGCGCCCGGACTGGCGAGATCGGCCTGACTCGCTGCTTGACGAGCTGATCGCGGACGCCGAGCGCCTGAACGGCGATGCGCTCAGCGACGACGTGGCGATGCTCCTCATCGGTGTGCCTGCAGACTCAGAGCGGGGATGAGCGGGGATGAGCGGGGATGAGCAGCGTGGGAGAGCGGCGATGAGCAACCCTGGTCGGTCGCGCTCGCCCTGGGGGCGTTGGATAGAGAGCATGAGCGTCGGTCAACTGCTCGCGGTGACGATCGGGCTGCTGCTTGTCTTGGCGGTGGTTGGGATCGGGTTGGCGCTGCTCGCCAACGGCCAGCTCGACCGTGACCGCAATCTCCTGCTCAACCAGGTCGGCCCCGCCCGCCGCGCGGCGCTCAGCCTCGAAAACGCGCTCGTCAACGAGGAGACCGGTGTACGCGGTTACGCGCTCACGGGCCAGCCGAGCTCGCTCGAGCCCTATCGCATCGGTCTGGAAAGCGAGGACCGTGCCTACGAGGAACTGCAGGCGAGCGAGCAGGCGACAGGACCGACCGTCACCGCCGAAGTGGAAGCCGTCCGCTTGAAGGCGCGCATGTGGCAGCGCCTGTTCGTAGCGCCAGCTCTGGCACAGGCCCAGCAATCCGCACATCGTTCGATCGCGCTGGATCTCAAGGGCAAGCAGCTTTTCGACGACGTGAGGGCGTCGCTCGACCGCTTGCAGTCGGCGCTCGGGCGCAAGGACACCGAGACCCGGGACAAGCTGGAAC
>DATHPT010000146.1:0-28008 GCA_035483615.1 Solirubrobacteraceae bacterium
CAAGGCAAACGACGCACAGGCGAAGGAGCTTGCGCGCACCGCGCAAACGACGGCTGAGTCGATTGCGACCGACAGCAACGGCAGCTACAAAGAAGTCACCGAAACGAAGATCGCCGAATACGAAAAATCGATCCCGTTGTCGGCCGGAACCAGCAAATCCGCGTTCCTCAAGAAAGCAAAAGAACTCGAAAGCGGCGCCGGTTACGAAGTTGAAGCCGAATCGCCGGCTACCAAAGACACGTACACGATCACCAACAAAGCCGGGGTCATCTCGCGTACCTGTGCAAGCCCGACGACGGGCTGCGCCGGCGCCAAAACCGGCAGCTGGTAGCGCCTGAGCGCCGAGCTTCGGCTCCAGGCGCCGAGCCAAGCGTCAGAGAGGGCGGCCAAATGGCCGCCCTCTCTGCTTTCTGCAGCAGAGAAGCTCCAGAGCAGGACGCTCGCACACGACGTTGGGCGAGTGTTTGCAAAAGCGCTCAAGTCGAGCGACGCGCAAGCCGATCATTCGTCCATGGAGACTGCAACCTTCGCAGGAGTGTTCGGAGCGCTCGTTGGATCGTTCCTGAACGTCGTCGCCTACCGGCTGCCGCGGCGCGAGTCGATCGTGCGCCCGGCGTCCCGCTGTTGCGCCTGTGGCGAGCCCGTGAGACCGTACGACAACATTCCCGTTCTCTCCTGGCTCTTGCTGCGCGGACGCTGCCGCAACTGCTCGGCTCCCATCTCCAAGCGCTACCCGCTGGTGGAGGCGCTGACTGCGCTGCTGTGTGTCGGGGCGGTGCTCGCAGGTGGTGACACCGCCACGATCGTCCTGAACGTCGCATTCATCCTGTTGCTCGTGCCGATCGCGCTGATCGACGCTGAGCATCGCATTATCCCCAACCGCCTCACCGCGCTCGGCGCGATACTGGCGCTCGTGATCGGGACGGTGCTCGATCCCAGTGGCGAGCCGCAGCGCCTGATCGCCGGCGCGATCGCCGGCGGAGCCCTGCTGCTGGCCGCGCTGGCCTATCCGGGTGGCATGGGGATGGGCGACGTGAAGCTTGCAGGCGTCATGGGCCTGTTCCTCGGCAGCGCCGTCGCTCCGGCGATGCTCGTGGCGTTGTTCGCGGGCGTCCTGTTCGGCGTGTTCGTGATGAGCAGCAAGGGCGCTCAGACGGCGCGCAAGACAGCCGTGCCGTTCGGTCCGTTCCTTGCGTTCGGTTCGCTCGTCGCCGTGTTCGCCGGCGATCCGCTCATCAACCTTTACACGACGCATTTCCTGAACTGATGCCGACAAAGGAACCCGATCAGATGGCCAACGAGAGCCTCAGCCTGCTGCGGCCGACGTCAATCGTCGTCGACGCTCCACCGGAGCTCCCCGCCGAGGATTCCGTGGCACCCGCCGCTGGGCGCAAACTGCCTTCGCTCACCGGGCCGCTCACGATGCCGAAGCTCAATCTCAAAGGGTCTGGGCGCTCTCGCGGCGGCTCGACGCTCGTCGGCCTGGACATCCAGCCCGGCTATGTGAGCGCTGTGCAGGCTCGCGTCAACGGCTCGATCCAGGTGCAACGCGCAGCTGGCGCGCCGCTGCCTCCCGACACGGTCCGTGAGGGCGAGGTTCTCGACGGAGGCGCGCTCGCGGAGACTCTGCGCGAGCTGTTCCGCGACTCGCGCCTGGACAAGCGTGTGCGCGTCGGGGTGGCCAATCAGCGGACCGTCCTGCGAACGCTCGAGCTGCCACCGCTCACAGACCGTAAGGAGCTTGCCACCGCGGTGCGCTTCCAGGCGGAGGACCAGGTGCCGATGCCACTCGACAACGCTGTGCTCGACTTCCACGCACTCGGGGTGATCGACACGCCCGCCGGACCGCGTCAACGTGTGATCGTCGTCGCGGCTCAGCGCGACATGGTCGAGCGTCTGCTCGATGCGGTGCGCAGCGCCGGACTGCGCCCAGAGGGAATCGACCTGTCCGCGTTCGCCTTGATCCGCTCACTGCATCGTGTCGATGAGGAGCACGCCGGCCGGGTTCTCTATCTGAACGTCGGAGGGTTGACGAACATGGCGATCGCCGAGGGAACCCTGTGCCGCTTCACGCGCGTCATCAGTGGCGGTCTCGAGTCGATGGCCGCCGATATCGCCGAGCGCCATGGCATCAAGCTTCAGAATGCTCGCGACCTGTTGGCCTCCGTGGACTTGGAGCAGGTGACGCCTCCCGCGCCGCTTGACGACGGTTCCTCCGCATCCGACCAGGAGCCCGCGATCGACGTGCGACCGGTGCTCGCCGGCGGGGTGCGGGAAATCGCCGGAGAGGTGCGCAACTCGTTGGACTTCCACCGCTCGCAGGATGGCGGGGGAGAGGTCTCGAACATCGTGCTCAGCGGCCCGGCGCTGCAGATCTCCGGGTTTGCCCGGGCCCTGCAGAGCGAGCTCGGCGTGCCGATCGTCACGCAGACCGTGGGTCTGCTCGACGAGCGCGCGGCCGGATCGGTCTCAGCGGAGCGTCTCGCGGTCGCAACCGGGCTCGCCGTCGAGGAGGCGCCGCGATGAGGGCTGTCAATCTCATCCCGGGCGAACAGGGACAGGGAGCCAGTGGGTACACCGGACGCTCCGGTGGCGGTGCGCTGATCGTGCTGGGTCTGCTTGGCGTGCTTGCCGTGCTCGTGGCGATGTACGGAAGCGCTCACCATCGGATTTCAAGCCAGACCGGCGAAGTCGCCTCGCTGACCGACCAGGCGAATGCGATCCAGGCGCGGACCGGCCGGCTCACCCCGTACACGGACTTCGTCTCGATGGCTGACGAGCGCACGCAAACGGTCTCTCAGTTGATCCAGGCCCGCTTTGACTGGTCGCACGCTCTGCACGAGCTCGGCCGCGTGCTGCCGGCGGGCACGGCGCTGGCATCGCTGCACGGAGCCGTCGGACCTTCGGCGACAGCCACGACCACGGCCACCGCGGCAGGCGGGGCGCCGGCATCGAGCACACCGCCCGGCAGCACGCCGGTATTCACGCTCACAGGTTGTGCCACGAGCCAATCGGAAGTGGCTCAGACCCTGCAGCGACTGCGGTTGATGAACGGCGCAAGCGAAGTGCAGCTGCAGAACTCCACGAAGTCCGGCTCTGGCGGCTCCAGCGCCTCCTCGGGTGGCTGTCCTCCCAACGATCCCGCCTTCTCGGTTCAGATCGTCTTCGCGGGGCTGCCCGCGGCGCCTGCTCCAACCGCCCCCGCGGGAGCGACAGCCGCCACGGCTGCCAGCCATGGCGGGGCCAGCGCCGAGCAGGTAGCGGCTTCAAGCAAGGGGGTCCCCCGATGACGACTCGCGATCGACTGATGCTTGTGGGGATCGTCGCGCTCGCTGTGCTGCTCGGCGCCTGGTTCACGACGGTCGCGCCCGAGCGCGAAAAGGCCTCGAAGGTGACCGCAGAAGTGGAATCTGCGCGCCAGCAGGTGTCGGCCGCCGAATCCCAGGCAGCTGATGCCGTCGGCGCTGAGGCGCAATATTCGACGGCCTACGCCTCGCTCGTCAGCCTCGGCCAGGCGGTGCCCGCAACGGCAGAAACACCGGCCCTGATCTACACGCTCGACAAGGCCTCGCACAGCCGCGACGTTCAGTTCGCATCGATTACCAGCGGCGCATCCGGCTCGAGCAGCACAAGCGCCGCGGCGACACCGACGGCAGCGAGTGCAGGGTTTTCTCAGCAACCGTTCACGTTCGTGTTCGATGGGAGCTTCTTCGACCTCAACAAGCTGCTCAGCCAGCTTGAAGGCTTCACCGTGCAGACACCCTCCGGCACTCTGCACGTCAACGGTCGCCTGCTGACGATCGACAGCGTCAGCCTGACTCCCAATGCCGCCGAAACGACGGGAGCCGCCGCCTCGAGCAAGCCCAAGTCAGGGCAGCTCACCGGCACGATCACGGCGACCGCCTACGTGCTGCCGGCCGGCGAATCGACTCTCGCAGGCGCCACACCGTCCGGTCCCGCCGGAGCAGGAACCCCGGCCACGACCTCAAGCCCTGCGCCAGGCGGCTCGAGCGCAGGCGCCACCACAGCGGCCGTCGTCAAGGTGAACCCATGATCGAGTTTCTGCAGTCAATCAAGTCGGATCTGCTCTCAAGACGTCTGCTGCCGCTGCTCGCGCTGTTCGGGGTGGCCCTGATCGCCGCCGTCGGCTACGCCGTGACGGGCGGATCGAGCGGCTCGGCCCCGACGCCGGTGGCGAGCTCCCCAAGCGTTCCGGCAGTGGTCGGGACGACGGCCATCCCGGTATCGGTCGCACCGGTGGATCCGAACGAGGCTGTGTCGGAGACCCCTGGAGGCGTGCGCTATCAGAGCCACGGCCCCACACGCGACCCGTTCATCCCGCTGCCCTCCCCGGCTGCGTCCACCACCACTTCAAGCGCCCCGAGCGGGTCGGGCTCCTCGGGATCCGCATCCGGCGGATCCTCCGCGGGCTCCACGGGCAGCACAGGCTCCTCGTCCGGTGGCTCGAGCGCAGGCGGCCAGAAAGCTCCCGCCCCGGCTCCTGCGCCGAAGAAGCCGGCCAAACCGCAGTTCCCCTACATCGTCTCTGTTCTGTTCGGGGCCGCGTCGAGCACACCTGGGCAGCCGGCGACGCTCACTCCCTATGAGAACCTGAAGCTGCTCCAGCCGCTCCCCTCAAAGCAGGACGCGCGCATCTCCTTCGAACGAGTGACCACCGATGCCAAGGGCGCGGTCTTCAAGCTTCTGACGCCGCCGATCCTGCATGGATCGGCAATCTGCCTGCCCACGACCTCTGAATGCCAGACGATCGATCTCGAAGCGGGACACTCCGAGGAACTGGAATACATCGAAGCAAGCGGGCTGCCGGTCGTCTACGAACTGAAGGTCGTGAGCATCGCCAGAAAGAGCGGCGACGCCAACGCCGCCCGAGTGAAGCACAGCGGGAAGCTCGCGCAGACCATGCGCAGGGCCGGTGCGGCACAGGCGATAGGCAAGGCGAGCGCACTGCGGCTGTCGCGCAATTCGCGCACGGGCCGGGCAAAGCGCAACTGAGCAAATAAGCTACGGCGGACATGACGCTCCGCCTGATCACCGCCGGCGAGTCCCACGGTCCCGGCCTGACATGCCTGCTCGAGGGATTGCCCGCCGGCCTCCCGCTACGCCCAGAGGACCTCAACGAGGACATGGCGCGCCGCCAGCTCGGCCACGGGCGCGGAGGGCGCATGAAGATCGAGAAGGACACCGCACGCGTCACGGCCGGGGTACGGCATGGTGTGACGCTCGGTGGCCCGGTGGCGCTGCAGATCGAGAACCGCGACTACGCCAACTGGGAAGATCGCATGTCGCCGTGGCCAGTGGAGGCTGAGGTTGCAGAGGTGCATCTCCCGCGTCCCGGTCACGCCGATCTCGTGGGCACACAGAAGTACAAGCAGAGCGACGTGCGCAATATCCTCGAGCGGGCCTCGGCCCGCGAGACCGCCGCACGCGTTGCAGGAGGCGCGCTGTGCAAGACGTTTCTGGGAGCACTCGGGGTGCAGGTGCGCTCGCATGTGATCCAGATCGCCTCGGTGCACGCGCCCGAGCGCTCCGCCGCGCTGACGCTCGCCGACTTCGAGGAGGTCGACAGCTCTCCCGTGCGGTGTCTCGAGGACACCGCCGCTCGTGCGATGGTCGCCGAGATCAACGCGTTGCGCAAGGCCAACGAGTCACTGGGCGGCGTCTTTGAGGTTCAGGCGTTCGGGCTCGTGCCCGGCCTTGGCTCGCACATCTCCTGGGAGGAGCGTCTTGACGGGCGTCTTGCGATGGGAATCCTCTCGATCCAGGCCATGAAGGGCGTTGCGATCGGCGACGGGTTTCAGATCGCCGGCGTCCCCGGCTCCAAGGCCCATGATGAGATCTTCTACTCCGAGCAGCGGGGCTACTATCGCGAGACGAACCGCGCCGGTGGCCTGGAGGGTGGGATGACGACCGGTGAGCCGCTGATCGTGCGCGGCGCGATGAAGCCGCTCCCGACGCTCACCAAGCCGCTGCGCTCGGTGGACATCTCCACGCATGAGCCGGCGGAGGCGTTGCGAGAGCGCACCGACTCGTGCACGGTGCCGGCCGCCGGTGTGGTGGGGGAGGCGATGGTTGCGCTCGTGCTCGCCGACGCCTACCGGCGCAAGTTCGGAGGCGATCATGTCGATGACGTGCGTCAGGCGTTGGATGCCTACTGCGAGCGGATCGGATGGCCATCGCCCTGAGCAGGGAGCGACGGCGTGCCGGTCCTGGGAAGATCGCTCGATGCCATCGGTAGCCGGCATGCCGCGTCGGGCGCTCGTCTTCATCGGCTTCATGGGCGCCGGCAAGACGACGGTCGCGGGCGAATTGGCCAGCGCGCTCGGCGTGCAGGCGCTCGACAGTGATCGACTGTTGGAGAGCGCACTCGGACATTCGATCGCCGAAGAGTTCCGACAGAACGGGGAGGCGTCCTTCAGGGAGGCTGAGGAGCAGGTTGCCTGCCGCCTGCTCGGGGAGGCCGGCCCGGGCTCGGTGATTGCGCTCGGCGGGGGCAGCATCCTCTCAGAGCGAGTTCGCGCGGCGCTGAAGCCGCACCTGACGGTGCTCCTGGACATCGACGCTCAGGCCGCATGGAGACGTGCCGGCGCAGGTGGGGGGCGGGAGAAGCGACCGCTGGCAGCCGATCGTGAGGCATTCGACGCCCTGCACGCAAGCCGCGTGACGCTCTACGAGCAGCTTGCCGACGCGATCCTGCCGGCGCTCACTCCGCGTGTGGGGACGCGCGCCTTGCCGGCTTTGCGCTCACTTGCAGAGGCGCCCGCCGGTACGCGGCTGCTGTGGGCGAGCGCTGCCACCGGCGAGTATCCGGTGATGGTAGGTCGAGGGCTGCTGGATGCCGGACAGGTCTCTCTGGAGGATCTGTGGCCACTCGATCGAGGTGTCTCGCGGCCGTTTTGCGTATCTGACCAGAATGTGGCGGCGCTCTATGCAAAACGCCTGGGCGAGCTCCAGCAGCTGGTGGAGATCGCCGCCGGAGAGCGCAACAAGACGCTTACCGTGGCCGAGCAGGTATGGAGCGCGCTCGCAGGCGGCGGGATGACGCGCGCCGATCATCTCGTGGGGCTCGGCGGAGGCGTGGTCGGAGATCTGGCCGGCTTCTGCGCAGCGACCTACCAGCGGGGGGTCCCGATCGTACATGTGCCCACCACGCTGGTGGCGCAGGTCGACTCCGCATATGGCGGCAAGACGGGAGTCGATCTGCCGCAGGCGAAGAACTATGTCGGGGCTTATCACCATCCAGCCGGGGTGCTGGTGGATCCGGCCATGCTCGCGACGCTGCCAGCCCAGGAGTTCGCGGCCGGCTATGTGGAGGTGCTCAAGACCGCGCTGATCGCGGGCGGAGGCCTGTGGGAGCGAATCGCGGCGGATGAGCCGCTGGACGAGCGCACGATCTTTGCGTGTGCTCGCACCAAGCTCTCGGTGGTCGCCGAAGACGAGCGTGACGCAGGCCGCCGCCAGGCTCTCAATCTCGGCCACACCGTGGGACACGCGCTGGAGACGGTCACCGGCTACGGGCGCTATCGCCATGGCGAAGCTGTTGGACTGGGGTTGTTGGTTGCTCTGCGATTGTCCAATCTGCCCGAGCTTCGCTCGCAGGTGAGCGAACTGCTGCGCACCCGTGGACTGCCTGTCGAGCTGGACGGGGAGGACATCGAGCAGATCCTCGCGGCGACGATGCGTGACAAGAAGCGCACCGGTGCCCACGTCCCGTTCGTGCTGGTGCAGGCGCCCGGGGACACGCGGATCGGCTGTCACGTGCCCGAGAGCGAGCTGCGGGCGGCAGTGACAGAGTTGCAAGCGCGCGGGTAGGCTGCTCTGGCAGATGTCCAGCGCGTTTCGCATAGAGGTGATGCACGGCGTCAACCTCGACATGCTGGGCAGGCGTGAGCCGGAGCACTACGGCACTCTCACCCTGGAGGAGCTCGAGCGTCAGATCGAAGGGTTCGCGGCCGAGATCGCCTTGAAGACCCGGTTCTTTCAGACGAACTTCGAGGGTGAGTACGTCGAGCGCCTGCATTCGCTGCGCGATCTGGCAGATGGGGTGATCCTGAATCCCGGCGCCTGGAGTCACTACTCGTGGGCGATCCACGATGCGCTGGCCACCGCAGCGCTGCCGGCCGCCGAGGTGCACTTGTCAGACGTGAAGGCCCGCGAGCCCTGGCGGCAGCTCTCGGTGATCGAGGATCTGTGCGTGACCTCGGTCGCAGGCCAAGGGATCGAGGGATACCGCCTGGCGCTCGCGCGTCTGCACGAAGAGCTCAAGGATCGCGGCACATGAGCGAGCTTGCGCGCGCGGAACGTCTGGCCGCCGAGCTGCGCCGGCTGGAGCTCGACCGGCTGCTTGTGAGCACCCCTGTGAACGTGCGCTATCTGAGCGCCTACACAGGCTCGAACGGATTGCTCGTGATCGCCGCCGACGAGCATGCAGACCATCGCTTCTTCACCGACTTCCGCTATGTCACGCAGGCCGCCGAACAGGTGCCCGAGGGAATCCGACGGGAGATCGCATCCGCGGATCTGCTCGAGGCGGCGGCGCGAGCGCTGGGGTCAGGGGGACTCGGCGGCCAGCGGACACTCGGCTTCGACGATGCATCTCTGACCGTCAAGCAGCACGCCCGTCTGCGCGAGCTGCTGGCGCCGGGCTGGGAACTGGTGCCATGTGGGGGTGTGATCGAGCGCTTGCGCGAGATCAAGGACGCACAGGAGACAGCCCGCATCCGGGCCGCGGCCGAGCTCGCGGACCAAGCGCTCTCGGGGGTGCTCGAAGCCGGCCTCGTCGGGCGCACCGAGCGTGAGGTGGCGATCGAGCTGGAGCTGCGGATGCGCCGCATGGGAGCGCAGGCTCCGAGCTTCCCGTCGATCGTCGCGAGCGCTTCGCACGGAGCGTTGCCTCACGCCGAGCCTCGCGACGTGGAGATCGCCGGCGGCGTGCTCGTCACGATCGACTGGGGGGCCTACCTGGACGGCTACTGCTCCGATTGCACTCGCACCTATGCCACCGGCTTGGTTGCGGAGGAGGCCGGCGAGGTCTATGAGCTTGTGTTGCAAGCCCAGGAAGCGGCGCTCGACGCGGTGAGGGCCGGGATCAGCGGGCGCGAGGTGGATGGGGTGGCGCGGTCGATCATCGAGCAGGCCGGTCACGCCGAGCACTTCGGCCATGGGGTTGGACATGGTGTGGGAATGGAGATCCACGAGGCTCCAAGGCTCTCGCGCACCGCCTCAGATCAGCCTTTGAGCGCCGGCAACATCGTCACGGTGGAGCCCGGCGTCTACCTGCCCGGTCGTCTCGGCGTGCGGATCGAGGACCTAGCTGTGGTCGGCGAGCACGGGTCTGAGCGACTTACCGGACTGCCGAAGCAGCTCGTCTCCGTCGACTAGCGCGCGTGCGGGCCCGTACAGCGCGGATGCCAGCAGCGCGGTAAGCGGCAGCGACCAGGCGAGGAAAAGCGCGGCCTGCGCGTCGGGCGAGACGTGCCCAGGCGCCCACTGGAAGCTGATCCAGGCCAGCGCGGTGCTCGACAGCGCCAGCACGGGCGGGCGCTCCACGGAGCCACTTGTCTCCCAGGCCAGGAGCGCGAAGATGAACGGCAGCAGGTAGTAGATCGTGTCCCAGGTGTCAAGCAGGCAGCGCACGAGCAGCAACAACGCCAGGGCAAGCAGCGCGTCCCGCTCGGACAGGCGGGCCTTCGATGGCTGGGCGCTCCCGTGCCGTCTGATCCACAACGTCGCCGTCAGCGCCATTCCCGCGAGCAGGATCAGCGGATGGCTGATGGCGCTAGCCCACGAGGGGCCGGTGCGGTAGCCCACCTTGGGCGCTCCGAACAGGCCGTGCACGAGCGCTCCGTGATGGCCGAGGAACCACCAGATCTGCCATGGCTGGAAGATCGTGCCCGCCGGCGCGGCGATCCCGTGGGTGCTGGTCGCAAATCGCCCGGAGGAGACAAGGGCAAGCGGAGCCAGCACGAGCGCTGCGACTCCGACCGTGCTCCCAAGGCAGATCAATCGCCGTTTGGTGGGAAGCGCGAGGAGCACCGGCCCGAGTGCGAGCAAAGCCCACTCCTTGTTGGCGATCGCAAGCCCGAGCAAGATCGCCGCCGGCAGAGGACGGTCCTCACTCGCCAGCAGCACTGCGGCTACGCAGAGGCAGGCCCCGAGCAGCTCCTCCGGATGGCCGACTTCGAGAGCTCTCAGGGTCAAGGGGTTCGCGATGCACAACCCCAGGGTCACCGCCCGAGAGAGAGTCGAGAGACCTTCGGCGCGCATACGGCTCACGAGCCAGACACCGAGCGCCGCTGCAGCAAGCAGGCAGGGGACGGCGACCATGCGGTAGACGGCCAGCTCGCCGCCTCCCCACAAACCGGGCAGCAGCGCGAACGGCGCCCGCTCGAGGAGCGATCCTCCGTAGGCGGGCGCGAGTCGCAGGAATTCGACAACGTGACCCTGGGCGAGCGCGTCGAAAGCGGGGCGTACCTCATTGTCGTAGTCGTTCCAGGCAAAGCCATACAGGCCGAGCCAGGCCATCGCGGCGCTGCCCACGGCTGCCACAGATATGCACAGGGCGTTCTCGCGCACTCGTTGCCTCACCCAATCTGCATCGGTTGGGCGTGCTCGGCGCTTGAGGCGTGCTCAGTCGCTTGAGCTCAAGCGCTTCGACCACGGTCCACCGCCACACGGTGAAACAGCTCGGTGACGCCGAATCTGGAGGTCATGCGCTCAACGAGACCGGGCGCCAGCTGGGCGATGGCCAGCAGCAGGCGGATCGGAGCGCCGCTCTCCAGGATCTCAGCGCGGTCCTTGCGGATCGCCTGCACGACAGCATCGGAGATCTTCTCTGTGGTGGTCTCGCCCATCATCCGATTGGAGCTGTGACCTTCTTGGACCATGCGGGCATACATGCCGTCACCCGCGATGAACCCGGGGCACACGACCGAGAATCCGATCGGCGCCCGCAGGTACTCGGCGCGCAACGACTGGGTAAGGCCGACCAGTCCGGCCTTGGTGGCCGCATATGGCTCGTTGAAGGCGGGTCCCACCTTGCCGGCGATCGATGCGATGAACACGACGTGCCCATGTCCGCGCTCGAGCATTCCCGGCGTCAAGCGATGGGTCAGCAGCAGGGGCGCGGTCAGGTTCACGTCGACCGTCGACGTCAGCTCCTCGCGCGTGTAGCTCGTGAATGCTCCGATCGACTCGACGCCCGCGTTGTTGACGAGCACGTCAATCGGCCCCAATGCAGCCTCGACGCCCTCGACCAGCGGGTCCACCTGGGTGAGGTCCGACAGGTCGGCGGGTATCGCGAGAGACTTCGCGGCCTGCGCGTTCAACTCGGCGGCGACCCGCGCCAGCGCATCCTCGCGCCGCCCCGAGACAGCCACGCTCATGCCCTCCCGCGCAAGCCGCCGCGCGATGTGGGTCCCAAGCCCTCCCGACGCGCCCGTCACAAGCGCCACACGACCTTGCAGATTCTTCATGTCACGTTTCCCTTGGTTGGCCCTGCAGTCACGAGTCGGACTGCTGTTCAACGCGATGATATGCGCACCGGCCGATCCTTCTGTCCCCGAGCAGGCGTGACAGTTAGGGCCTCACGTGTGGTCACACCACAAATGTGGACGTGTGTGCGAGCCGCCACATCATGCACCTATATCCTTTAGTCACTCCAGACGCAGCATAGCCACGGGTTGCCTCGCATAAGCGGAGAGTGAGATCTAGGCATTGCTTGAAACAGAAGCAACTAGCCAGAAACCCGAGTCGGCACGAGCTTGATTCGAATACGGATCATCCTGTCGGAGGCCGATTATCCCCGACATTCGTACGAATCGGGTGTGGCACGCAATCATCGTATTTAAAGTTCGCCTTGTTTCTTACTATTGTCTGGAATGGCGACTACCGAAATGTCGCCAAATGCAGGCCCTTTTAAGAATTCCATCCTTAGAGCACGATAGATCAGCCGCTTGAGTACAGAATCTAGCTTGCTATTTAGCTTATCTCTTCTACTATTCCGACTAATTCCTGCCCAAAACCACCATAAGCTAAACCACTAAGGCTTGAGGAACTGCATTCGAAATACAGCCATAGTAATAATCGTAGATTACAACTGACTTGACGCAACCTCCGCCACGATAGTGGTCTTGACACCTTATGGGCACTGTGGCGATCGGTGACGACTCAGCCGCCATTCACAGACTAGACGACAGCATGCCCATCGTCGAAGCGAGGCCATGTGCCTACATTGCAAAATACACCCAGAGCAGCGAAAGAAAGTGCGAGACTTGACAAACCGACTCTCACGTTGAGAGGAGTCAAGAAGCGCTACGGAGCGGTGCAGGCCTTGCGAGGCGTCGACCTAGACATCTCGCGCGGCGAGATCCTAGCTCTGTTGGGCCCAAACGGAGCAGGAAAGAGCACACTGATGTCGATCGTTGCTGGGCTTGTCAAGCCCGATGCTGGACATATTTGGATTGAGGGACTGGATCTAGCTGATCAAACAGATGCCGCGCGCTGTCGCATGGGACTCGCACCTCAAGAGACCGGCGTTTACCCCACTCTATCTGTAGAGGAAAATCTACGATATTTTGGCGAAATCGCAGGTCAGCGAGGCTCAGCACTCACCCGGCGCTTGCGGGACGTCGCCGATGGATTTGCGCTTTCAAAGTTGCTGCAACGCCCGGGAAGAGCACTCTCTGGCGGAGAGCGTCGGCGCTTGCACACCGCCATGATCGTCATGCACCGCCCCGCGTTGCTGTTGCTAGACGAGCCGACCACTGGAGTCGACGTGGAGACTCGCGCGAAACTACTAGAAGTCATAAGAAAACTGGCCGACGACGGCACCGCTATCTGCTACTCGACCCACTATCTACACGAGGTCGAGCAGATCAGCGCGTCTGTCGCCGTTCTAAAGGAGGGCTGCATGGTCGCATGCTGTCCGCTTAGTGATCTCATCTCCACGTACGGCACGTCAGCGATTCATATGCAGTTCGAGGGTGTCGCACCCACGCTCGGTGCTCGCCGCACGTATATCTCTGGCACAGATCTGCATATCATCGTTGCCAACAAGCCGCCGGCTCTTGAACTAGGTGAGATTATCGGTGAATTGGGTCAGGCGGCCCAACGTCTTAAGACGGTCGAGCTGATCCAACCAAGCTTGGAGAGCGTCTTTCTGATTCTGACTGGTCAACGCTCTCGCGCGGCTGCTAACGAGCCCGATCGACATGAGATTCAGGCATAGTCTCGCCATCGCCCGCAACGATCTACGTCTCTTGCGAAGCGATCCTCTTCCTCTGGTCCTGCTCATGCTGATGCCGATTGTGCTCATACCCTTTGTCAAGCCAGCCCTTCGCCTGACGCTGCTCGCAGAAGGTGTTACCGCTCCGAGCGGCGCGGAACAGGCTGTTCCTGGCATGGCCGTACTTTTCGGCTTCTTCCTCGCGAGTCAGGTGCCTTTTGGCATATATAACGAGCATGTATGGTCGACATGGGCTCGCCTACGAGCCAGTCCTGCAAGTACTGCTGAGATTCTTGTCGGCAAGACGATCTTGCCGCTATTCGAGGCGGCCGTGCAGGCTGCCGTACTGCTTGGGCTAGGTGCCGTCTTGTTTAGGATGCACATACAAGAGTCCTGGCTGATGCTGGCGGCAGTGGCAGCCGCTTTTAGCCTGTATCTGGTTACGTTCGGGCTCGCGATAACTGCAATATGTCATTCTCTGATGCAGGTGAACGTAATCACCAACGTTTCTGCGGTTATCCTCGCCGGCCTGGGCGGCGCTCTGGTGCCTGAGTCTTTCTTGCCACACTGGGCGACCATACTCTCGCCCATCGTACCTAGCTACTGGGCGATGGAAGGATATCGTCGCACGATCATAGGTGGACATGGCGGCGTCCTCGGGCCAGTCTGTGCTCTGCTCGCCTACGCAGCTCTCTTCGCACTAGTTGCCGGACGATGGCTACGCCTTGACGACACCAAGACAGGCTTTTCATGACCAAGTCCAACCGAAAACAACTTCATTACACCGAGACTTCGCAGAAGTGCGCTCTTGCTCCATGCGATCTACCGAGCGCCGCGGACCGGTCTATACCGATCTGTTAACGCGAGTCGCTCCAACAGAAAGAGGTTAGGTCAGGAGACAGACTAAGCAACCAGGCCGGACACCATTCACTGGGCGCTGTCGGATTCTCTCGCGACCATCACGACCTCATGCGCACGCTCAAGACAAGCGAGGCAGCCGCGCTGCTCCACGTTTCTGCGAACACGCTGCGAGGATGGGAGCAACGCTTTGGCTACCCGACACCGCAGCGCTCCTCCGGCAAGCATCGTCTGTACGCATACACGGAGGTGATTGCACTCCGGGACGCGCTTGAGCAAGGACTTGCTGTCTCATCAGCGATCAGCGTTGCCCGTGACGCTGCTGGAGCAGACTCTCAGTCGCTTATCGCCGCGCTCTTGTGCTTCAGAGCACACAGCGCCGACGAGGTCATTGAGCGCTCTTTGGCCCTACGATCGGTCGAGCGGACGCTCGAGGAGGTTTTGCTGCCAGCATTGGACACAATCCGCCTTCGGCAGGGCCTGGCAAGCGCACTATGGGCATATTCTACAGCTTGGAGCGAGCAATGGCTACAGCGGGTACACCGGCTCGCCTCGGCGAGAAGCAACCATGGGCGTGTGATACTGGGCAACGCGTCGCATCCACCGCTCGATCCCGCCAGCATGTACACGTCGGCACTAGAGCTTTGTTGCGCCCGCTCAGGGATAGAGGTCTTGTCTCTGCCTGTGGGGGCATATCGCGGACTTTCGAGCGCCCTTGACTCGCTCCAGCCCGATCTAATCGTGCTATCCGGCGCTGGGGCCAGCCGCCACGAGATCGCGCGCTGGACATATGAGATCCGCAAGTCAGTAGGCCCGATCCGACTCTTGGCGTATCACAGTCCTTTTAAAGCTCATGCCAACGTCCAGATCCTTCATTGGTCCCCGCTCGTGGCCCACGCTCAGTTGTCGAAGGCGATCATAAGTGAGCGAGCTGGGCACAGTCCGCCGTAGGATTGGCGATCGGATGACCGGTTCCGTTAGCCAGGTCGCTTTCAGCGCGTATCGGTTGCGCTCTTAATTTCGTGAAGGTCAGAGTTTTTGCGGGTGAACCTCCAAGAAGTCGCAAACTGACGCTCGGACCACAGTGATGCATGTCACTATCTGCAAGCGGTGATGAGTACCCAGTCGGACGTTCTTACCAACTAGGGAAAGGAGTAGAAAATGGCTCATACATACCCCGAACAAGGGCGCGACCGGTTTGGGCTTGATGTGGACTCGTGCAACCCAGAATCCACTGAGACGCAGGACAACCAGCACGCCGAAGACCAGGACCTCGTCATCGACGAGGCGTTTGTACCGGCTCTGCTGCAGGACTGCTAGCTATGGTCCGGGCGTTGTCATCTGAACAAACTGAGGCGACGCCCGGCCGCCTTACTGCTGTGGATGACGAAGTATTGACTAACACCCTGAGCCCAGACGCCGTCGTCCACGTTAATCCAGCCATACGGCTGATCCCGCCCTCTTCGTTGACTGACGATCAGTGGTTTGTCGAGAGCTACGTTGCGTGCCGTCGCTGGCGTGTCTCACTGCCAGGCATCATGCTTCTTGCGGTCTGCGCCGGAGAGACGGAGCTCGCCGAAGCGGTCGAGATCATGTCTGTCAAGAGCGGTCTCCTCGCAAGTCGGATCACAGACCTGCTCCTACAACTATGGCGGGCGGGCCTCCTCATAATTAGAGAGCGCGATGTACAAGATGACGCAACTGTTTCCGTGCGAGACACGCTTTTAACCTGGGCGCAAGTAGGCTGGTCCGAGGCGGCAGAGTATCATCTCAGCACGTTCGACTACCCATTCGTAGATTATGCACACGGTGGCCGCCAGGTTGACACAGAGCGGATGCGCGAATACGTCGCCGACGAGCCGGACGAAAGTCGTTACAAGCGGTATAACGACGCAACGTCGCGCATCCGGCTCCCCGCCACAGATACTGCACTACTTCCTGAGTCTGTGGGCGATGGACTCAAAACGCCATGCGGCCTGCGCCTCGACCGCGACAGGCTCATGCGCATCCTCAGCGCGACCTGCGGAGAGACCGCGACTGTGACCTCCGGCCGCTGGCCGCGCGCTCCGATGGTTAGGCGCACAAGCCCATCAGGTGGCGCGCGTCATCCAACAGAGACTTACATCCTTGTCCTTGACGTCGCGTCACTTCCAGCGGCTTGGTACCACGTAACTGTAAATCCGCCAGAACTCGAGCTGATGCGCGAAGTCCGGATGAGCGAGGAGGAGCTACGCCGGATATTTCCTCTTGGCTTCGCGCGCGTGCCAATCGAGCCCAAGGCCATCGCGGTCATGACGAGCGTCTTTTCGCGGAACATGTTCCGTTACCGCGAGCCACGTACGTTTCGCACAGTCCACATGGACGCTGGCCACCTCGCCTCGACCATGGCCATAGCCGCATCCGCAGTCGGAGTCCGCGCGCACGTCGCCTATGGGGATCACGAGCGGCTCATTGAGGATGCGTTGGGCATATCTTGTCTAAACGAGGGCTATTTGCTATCCGTCTCGCTTGGCACGCCGAAGGCACGCCGATGAATGTGTCGCATACAAGCGATCGAGCGTGGCTTCCATTGCTCACGATTCGCCCGAGCCCTGAGCCCGACGAATCTGATCTGCTCATCAGCGATCCCCTGCAATTGCGGCGTTCACGCGTCAATCGTGCAGCCTTTCTTGACCTGCTTGCGGCGGAGCTCCACCGCAAGCACCCACGTGGCGACGCTCAGCGTCTGGCCGGCGAGCTAGACCGTCGTGGCTGGCGTCCCTCACGAGAGATCGAACCCGTAACCCTTAAGGCCATCCGCACGTGGTGGGCTCGCGGCTGGCATCCATCACTCGAGTATTTCCTGTGGTCGCGCAATCGACCCTATATCGATGCCGCCGATACCACCGGTGAGGTACGGCGCAAAACAGTAAGCACTTATCGCGTCAGTGGCGAGCCGCCTCCCCGGCTCGTTCCCAAAGGACGGTTACTGGCACTGCCTGCGCCTATGCCCCTCGACGGGACACAAACGCTTGGTCAGGTCCTCATGAGTCGCCGAACAGTCCGCACCTATGATCCGCGGCCGGTGCCAGCATCCCTCCTATCCACGGTGTTGACTCACGGCCTGGAGGACGTTCGCACGCGGCGAACAGGCCGGCTCGAAGATCAGCTTGACTATCTGAAGACTCACGGGATCGCGTTCGACTTCTACTTGGTGGCATATTCCGTCGAGGGGGTGCCCGCCGGCGTCTGGTTCTACGAGTTGATCGAGCGTAGCCTTGTTTGCGTACAACAGGGGGACTTCCGCAACACTATGCGCTCAATTCTCGTGGGAATGAAGGCGCCTAAGACAGCTGCCTGGACACTAGTGATTAGCGCTGATTTCGCACAATACCAATGGCGCTATCGCCATGAGCGAGCCTTGCGTCACATATATATGGCGGCAGGCCGTGTAGCACAGCGATTGATTGTCGTCGCTCAGGCGTTTGGGCTTGGCACGCTGCCAACACCGGCGACTCACGACGCCGCGATTATTAAACTCTTGCGACTCGATCATCCCCGCCAGTCGCCGGTCTATACGTTGACGACTGGGCATTTGACCGCCAGGGATAGAGTAGATGTCTGAGCGAACCGTGCGCCTACAGTCAAGTTGGTCTTACTACCGAGTCGACGACGGTGGACTCGAGCTGGCCTGTCTTCCCAAGGGACTACGTCTGCCACTCGCGCCTGACACTAAAGTTGAGCGCGCACTCGACGCCCTCGCAGAGGGTCTACCCGAGGACAATCTGACAGCTAGTCTCGCGCTCGCGTCCGGCTTGTCAGAGCGACAATCTGAGTCTCTCATCGCACAGCTTAACGAGAACGGAGGGCTGGTGCACAGGCACCCGAGCTCGGATCTGGGTGCGCTCGACGGCCACTCGCTATACGACAGGCAGATTCGGTTTCTGAGCTTCTACGAGGATGCGATGATCTCAGGCCTTGAGTTGAACCACAATCTTCAAGATCGGACAGTAGTGATTCCGGGAATCGGCGGCCTCGGTGGATGGATCGCGCTACTGTGCGCACGCCTCGGTGTTCGCCGGATAATCGGCATAGATCCGGATCGGGTCGAGCTAAGCAATCTCCACCGGCAAATCCTCTATGCAAATGCAGATATTGGCGAGCTGAAGGTAGTGGCAGCGGAGAGGCGCATTAAAGAGGTCGATCCAGACATCGAGTATGTGGGCCACCCCGTATTTATAAGCAAATCGGACGATGTACTGCCGATCATCGAAGGCGCCGATCTCGTGATCAATGACTTTCCGCTCTTGCCTTCGTTTATGCAGGCGTCAAAAAGCGTGGCGACCGCCGCGCTGCAGGCACGCGTGCCCTGCCTCAATATGCCAATGGCGCAATGCCTTGGCCCCTTGACTGTACCGGGCGAGACAGCCTGCATTGACTGTGCGATGGATCAGCTTCGATCCAAGTTCCAAATAGATTATGCGCTTCGCGCCAACACTCCTGTCGGCGCACGAAACGGGCTTCTCGGTGCGCTCGCTCCACGACAGGCAATTCAAGGCGGTTTTGCCGCTTGGGAGGCGTTGCGCTTTCTCTCCGGGATAGACCGTCCGCCTACGCTTGACGGGATTGCATTTGTCGATATCGGCGCCTACGCCAATCACCAATTTCTTCGGCTCACGCGTAACGACAAATGTCCAACCTGCGGCGGGATTGATCCGGTAGCGATAGGGACCGCCACTGTGCTTGGTTCAACAGCCTCGCCAAGCCCAGACGCTTGGCGGCGGAATTAGTGGTCCTGATGGGCGATGCATCCACAGTGCCGCCGCGAGCTCAAGATGAATCCGAGCGAATTGCTGCTCCGATCGAGCCGCTAGATGCGCTACTGGCCAGTGACGGTTTGTATTACGTAGCGCCAGATGCGGCCAGCGAGATCCGTCTCACCCACATAGGCAAAGCCGTGGAGTTTCACCGGGAGAACAATCCCACATTCGATCGCTATTGCAGTCGCGCACATCTCACGAAGACACACTTTGATACAGAAGATGAGCTGGCTTTGATTCCGTTGATGCCGGCCTCCATCTTTAAGCGTCACGGCCAACGCGCTAGGACCCCTACCTCCAGAGATGTGCTTGACACTACAAGCAGTGGAACCCTCGGTAGCGTGTCACGCGTACCCAGAGACGACCTGACGCTGATGCGCTTTTTTTCATCAATCGCAATCGGTAGCCGCGAACTGCTCGGGGTGGAGAGATACGATCGGCGAGTTTTCAACCTCGGGCCCTCTACGGAGGAAGAGCCCAATCTCTGGCTCGCCTATGTCATGTCAGGAGTCGCGGTGATCTTTACCTCGCGACGCTATATGCAGAATCGTCGCCTCTTAGTGGAGCGGCTACTCCATGACCTAGCTTGTGTGAGAGCAGATCAGGATGTCACGATCATAGCGCCTCCACCGCTACTACTTGACCTCATCGCCGAGCTCGAACGGCGACCTGCGCTCGATCTTGGCCCAGGCACCCTTGTCGTGACGATCGGCGGCTGGAAGCGACGTCTAGGGGATGCCATCCCGCGCGAGATATTTGATGCTCGAGTGGCCCGCATGCTGACCTCGGCCCGTACTGACGCAGTGCGAGACACGTTTAACATGGTGGAGTTGAACTCGGTCTTCTTCGAGTGCGACGCAAAAGCGCTGCACTGCCCTCCGTGGGTTCACGTCACAGCTCGTGACGTGCGAACGCTCGATCCGCTTCCTTCAGGCAAGCAAGGAGTGCTGGCGTTTCTTGACCCAACGCCGACAAGCTACCCAGGCTTTGTCCTTAGCGAAGACCTCGGCAGGGTATATCAGTCTCAGAAATGCCCGTGCGGCCTGCACGGAGACACCATCGTTGTCGATCGCAGGGTGAAGCGCGTCGAGTCCCGCGGTTGCGCGCTCAAGATAGACACTATGATCCATGAGGGCTCTAGGGATGATTAGCTCACAGAAGATGCTGACTGTGGGCGACGGTGAGATCTCGGTCACGTTTGACGAGCCGGACCGCCACGCCGCGTCTCATCGTCCCGTAGTGTTGGTCCCTCCGTTCGGCATGAGCGCTGAGCGCCTCTTGCCTGTCTCCTACTTGCTTACCACGAACGGTTTTAACGTGATCCGTTTTGATCCTCGTAACCATCCTGGCGAGAGTACAGGCACGATGTTCTCCTTCTGTATGTCACGGCTGGTAGAGGACATAGGTCGCATCGTGGACGACGCTGGCGGCGGGATAATTGTCGGAATGAGCCTAGGCGCGAGGTCCGTTCTCCGAGTACTTGCCACCACATCTAATGTCGACGGAGCCGTACTGCTAACCCCAGTGGTAAACACGCAACACACGGTTCAGCAAGTTACGGGCCGTGATTGGTTCAAGCAAATCGTCGATGTCGACGACTCCGTTACAGCGCATGTCCTCGGATACGAGATAGGACCTACAATGATCCACGACTGCATCGACATCGGCTTTGTGGACGTCGAAGACTCTATCGTCGACGTCATCGCCAGCACTGCCTCAATCACCTTTATCGCGGGCGACGCTGACCCTTGGGTTGCGGTTGATGACGTGCGTTCGGTTGCTCGGGCTGGCGCACTGGAGGGCCGCGACGTCGATGTCGTAACTGTGCCGACCGCTTCCCATCACCTTTATCGCAATCCTGTGCTCGCGATGACATTCTTTCGCCTCGCTACAGAACGATGTATGAAGATGGCCGGACTAGACCCGGCCCATATATGCGTGCCACTATTTTCGGATGTGGTACGGACTGTTGAGGAATCAAAGTTGTCCGGTCGGCCATGACCAATTTTCCCGACCGCTCCATTTGGGACAGTGATCGGCGCACGATAGAGTTGCCGCTAATTTTGGGCGGCCGCATAGTAAAGTCTGCTGACCGCCAGATACACCGACTGGACTACGAGCACAACATACAGGTGACTGTGCCTGCCATGGAAGAGACCGACCTGGAGCTCATCTCCGAGCAACATGCCGAGATCGGTGTTTCCCTCGGAGAACTAAGCACGGACGAAGTGACGCAATACTTGGCACGCGTGGGCGAGCGCTGGCTCGCGAGGACATCCGCTGCCCGACGCCTTGCCGATGAGAATTCCAGTTCCATCACCGGTCTTCCGCCGAGCATGCTCGCTAGCGATTACGAAACGCTCGGGCACTTGCTGACTGGTCGCTTCCATACCTGGGAGCAGATCGAGGCTGAGTTCGGAAATGATCGGATATTCGACGAATGGGTCCCGCGGCAGATGACGTGGATCCGCGCATTTGCCCGTGGATTGGTCGTACATTATCTCGTCGGCAATCTGCCACTTGCAGGTCTGTACTCCATTTTGCGTGGCATCATTTCGCGCAATTGCACCTTGGCAAAGCTTCCCACCCGTGACCCGTTGAGCGTGAACGCATTCGCGCAGGCATTGATCGAAGAGGATCCAGAGCATCCAATCGCTCTATCCCTATCTGTCGCCTACTGGCCACATGAGGCCAAGATCGGGCAGCAATGTTTGAGTGCAGCTGATGCTGTCTGCGTCTGGGGAGGCGAAGATGCCGTCAAGACAGTCAGGCGCAGTGTGCGGGCAAATGTCCCGGTCGCCGAATACGGGCCGCGCTGGAGCGCGTCGGTCATAGATCTCGATCAGTGCAACCCCGATGAAGCGGCCCTGCGTCTCGTTGAGGATGTAGCGTTTTACGATCAAGAAGCCTGCTTTAGCAGTCAAAGGGCTTTCATACATGGCGGTGTGGCCGCGCTCGCCGCGTTCCGCGAGGCGCTCCCGCGATATTTCGATCTCTTCTCCCAGCGCCATCCATCACGGGCGTCAAGCAGCGATGCCCTCGCGAACCGCGCCGCTGCCATTCTGGAAGCTGGCTACCTCGGGCTCGACGTCGACGAAGGGTTCGATTGGGCGATCGTCATGGCAGACGAGGCCACGGCCATTACCGTCACGCATCCTCTCACCCGCACCCTCGTGATCTGCCTGGTTGAGTCGCTGTCGCGGGTGACACTACACCTCGACAAGAGCACACAGACAGTCGGTGTCTTCCCGTGGGAGCTTGCGCTGAGATATCGCGATGACTGGGCACGTGCAGGTGCTGAGCGTCTCGTGCCACTTGGCTGGTCACGACTGCCTCGGGCGGGCTGGACACATGACGGCGGCTATGGCATGCATCCACTGGTGCGCCTGGTTTCACTCGAACGCCCAAGGAACGAGTTTGGAAAGCATTATCCGCGCCCTAGCGATCCGATGAACTGGGAGAGACGATACCTTCTTGGCGAGCAATGGGCGGCTGCTCCGCCGGGAATGGCCTCCGTCGCGGATGTCGAAGCGGCGATGCCACGTGGCGGATAGTCAGGTTGAGCGATGGATATTCGATTCCTAGGGCACTCATGTTTCGAGTTGAGCAACGGCTCTACTCGGATCTTGATCGACCCGTTTTTGCGGGATAACCCGTCTTCTCCTATCGGACCTGACGATATTGAGCCTACACACATCGTTCTGACGCACGGGCATGGCGATCATTGGGGCGACGTAGTAGAGATAGCCAACCGGACCAACGCTCACTGCATCGGCATCGTGGAGTTGGCGTGGGAGCTGAGAGAGGCAGGCGTAGCCCGCCGGTCAGACCCAAACTTGGGGGGAACAGTCACGCTAGACGACGATGCTTGGATACAACTTGTCCCGGCGTGGCATACATCCACAACGCCAAACGGTACCGTAAACACCCCCGCCGGCCTTGTCGTACATCTTGACGGCACCACTATATATCACTCTGGCGACACCGCCCTTTTCTCGGACATGCGCCTAATTGGCAGACGAGAACCGATCGATGTAGCGCTCCTCTGTATCGGCGGCCACTATACGATGGATCGGCGCGAAGCGGTTGAGGCGACCGCGCTCGTTGGAGCTCGCGAAGTGATTCCTTGTCACTACAACACCTTTCCCATCATCGAGGCTGACGCCCAAGCTTTCAAGGAGGACGTCGAGAGTGGGGTAGGAGCACGCGTCGTCATATTGGATCCTGGGCAGACTCACAGCCCGACGGGAGCCGTTGACTAGTGCGACGCACTATGAACTTAACAGACCAATGAGCGAGTACGTGATGAAACTTAGACTCCCGGTCTGTATGATCACGTTCGCTGCGACCATGATGCTCAACGGTTGCGGCGAAGTTAGGAGGGCATCGAATACGAAGGCCCACATGGGCATGAAAGCCCACATAATCACCGAGAAGGCGTATCTCGGAATCACCAAGAATGTCGGCTCGATCGTCGAAGAGACTGGTCCAAGCGTTGGAAGCCTTGGCGGTCGAGTGGTTTTGGTTTACAACAAGATTTCGGCACAATCTACCTTCACCACAATTACGTCGAACGGTAGTTTCACTGGCAAGGTGGAAATCTCTAAATATAATCCCTCTGTGCTTGGATACTTTTCATTCAACGGTCTTGCGTCTATTAGCGATGGGGCTGGTGTCTTTGCCAAGGCCAACTCTGAAAATCTTAAAGTGAGTGGCTATTTTCCTGGGTACGCGCCTCCATTGCTGTTGGTGCCGGCACGTGCAGAAGGAATACTTATTATTAAGGTCGTGGGTACACTTTATTATTGATATTTGTCTCTGTCTCTCAGAGAACTGACAAAGTGACGTTCTCTCGCATTGCATACTCGCCACCACGTTCGCTTATGACGCGGATCGCGGCTACGGATAGACCGGTACTTGAAACGACCTATCCGCTAACCATTCTGGAGGTCCATCCACGTTAAGAGCGCATATCGGTGGACTAGGCGCCGCCCTGAGCGCACCGGAATCGATCGCGTGATGTTTGGTCGTCTGCCGGTCTGCAACCACCTCGTCCCACCAGGCGTGGTCACCGCCAGAAGTACGGTCAGGATGAATGAGCCGAACGAACGAGTAGGGTCGATTCCCCTCCTCAACGAAAGTGAGATGTCCGCCAAGCGCGTGGATATGCTGCACTTCGTAGGTCGCGGCCCCACAACGTTAGGAAGCCGCCAGCAGGCGACGGCCTTTGGTATCGCCACTCTGGATGCGCCCTATCGCCGCTGGCAGACCGGGACGGTCGTGAGTGTCGCCGGACTCCTCGTCGGTCTATTAGACCGCTATCTCCACGTCCCGCTACTCTGGCAAACCGTGATCAACACCAACCAATTCAAAAACGGCAACCACATCGACGTCGAGGGGACGGTCTTCAAGATCGTCGAGTTCCAGCACGTAAAGCCCGGCAAGGGCGGCGCGTTCGTGCGCACGAAGCTGCGCAGGGCCTCCGATGGAGCTGTGATCGACCGTACGTTCCGTGCCGGGGAGAAGTTCCGCCCTGTCAGGACCGAGGCGCGCCGGATGCAGTTCCTCTACGCCGACGGCTCGGACGCCCACTTCATGGACACCGAGTCCTTCGAGCAGATAGCCGTGCCCGAGACGAGCTTTGCCGATGCGCTGCGGTGGACCACCCCGAGCAGCGAGGTGGACCTGCTGTTCATCGACGATCAGCCCGCGGACATCCAGCTGCCGAGCGCGGTGGACCTGGCGGTGACCCAGACCGAGCCGGGACTGCGCGGCGACACGGCCTCCGGCGGTGGGAACAAGCCTGCGACGCTCGAGACGGGCGCGGTGATCCAGGTTCCGCTGTTCATCGAGGTGGGAGAGAAGATCCGCGTGGACACGCGCTCTGGCAACTACATGTCGCGCGCCTAGGAGCATCTTGCGCCGCTCCGAGCAGCGTCGGGCGGCAGTGTTCGCGCTCTACCAACATGACCTGACGGGGAGACCGCTGGCGGAGACGTTGGGAGGCAACGCCGCGCTGCTCACAGGCACCCTGGCGCATGCCGCCGCCGATCGCGCGGAGGAGCTGGACGAGGTGATCGACCGTCATGCCCATGGCTGGTCGGTCGAGCGGATCCAGCCGCTCGAGCGCAGCATCATGAGGATCGCTCTGATCGAGATGCTGCACCCGGATGTCGCGCCCGGTGACACTCCGATTCCTCCCGAGGGAGCCATCGAGGAGGCTTTGGAAAGCGCCAAGACCTTCTGCGGCAGCGACGCTCCCGCGTTCGTCAACGGGGTGCTGGCTGCGGTGCTGCGCGAGTTGCGCCAGAATGCTCCGCAGAAATGAGCTTGCAGCAGATCGACGATCTCATCGCGCAGCTGGAGCGCGCCGCGGAGCAGCTGCGCTCCGGCGAGCTGTCGGCCGATGCCGCCGCGACGATGGTGGAGGACTGTGCGGCGCTTGCCACCCAGGCGAGCAGCGAGCTCGAGCGTCAGTCCCGCGCGGAGCTCTCACAGCCCGCTCCGGGCCAGGATTCGCTGCTCTGATTCCGCCCGCCCCGCTCGTGCAAGCCGCTTATCCGGAGCACCTGCGCGAGGAGGTCGAGCGATACCTGGAGGGCATGCGCTTCTCCGAGGCGGCCCTGACGAGTGGCCTGGAGGAGGCGATGCGCTATTCGTTGCTGGCGGGAGGCAAGCGCATCAGACCGGTGCTCGCGCTGGCGACGGCGCACGCGGTCGGTCTCCCGCGCGGGCAGGCGATGCGGTTGGCGGCGACGCTCGAGCTGATCCACACTTATTCGCTGATCCACGACGATCTGCCGGCGATGGACGACGACGATCTGCGACGGGGCCGACCGACCTGTCATGTCGCCTTTGGGGAGGATGTCGCGATCCTCGCCGGCGATGGGCTCTATGCGGAGGCCTTTCACCATCTGCTGACGATGCCCGACGCCGCACCTGAGCGGGTGCTCGCCGCGGCCGTGGAGCTGGCGAGCGCCACTGGAGTCAACGGCATGGTCGGAGGCCAGTATGTGGACGTCAGCGCAAGCGCTCCGGAGGGGCCGGACGGGCTGCGGCGCCTGCACGAGTTGAAGACGGGGCGTCTGATCGGGGCGTCGGTCGTGTGCGTACTTTCCCTGGGTGGAGTGCGTGGACCTGCGACAATTGCCTTGCGGCGCTTCGCTTCGGAGCTGGGCGTGCTGTTTCAGATCGTCGATGACATCCTGGACGTGACCGGCACCGATGAAGCGCTTGGCAAGCCGCGAGGCAGCGATGAGAGACACGGCAAGCGAACATACGTGAGCGAGTTCGGAATCGATCGGGCCAGGGAGCTGGCGGCGGAGTCCCATCGGACGGCACGGAGGTCGCTCGCGGAGGTCGCTCCACCGGCGGCGGGCTCAGCTTCGACCGCCGAGCTCGAGCAGATCACAGACTTCATCTACACACGCACATCGTGAGAGCCACAACACAATCAGCGAACCGCGCCGGAGTGGGCGCGCAGCGCGCATGAGCGCCACGAGGAGCGAGAACGGGGTGCCGAACGGACGCAAAGGCCCGTTGCTAGAGAAGATCGACGGGCCGGCGGATGTGCGGGCACTGTCCGAGGACGAGCTGGGGCAGCTCGCTCAAGAGGTCCGCGAGCACATCATCGACACCGTCGGGGAGATCGGCGGGCACTTCGGCGCGAACCTCGGCACCTGCGAGCTGGCGGTGGCGTTGCACTCGCTGCTCGACTCCCCACGCGACAAGATCCTCTGGGACGTCGGCCACCAGGCCTACCCACACAAGATCCTGACGGGCCGGCGCTCGCAGCTGCACACGATCCGCCAGTACGGCGGTCTCGCGCCGTTCTGCTCGATCGGCGAGTCAGAGCACGACATCATGGGCGCTGGGCACGCCTCAACCTCGGTGGGGTACGCGGTGGGCATCAAGGAGGCGATGCGCCATCTCGACGACGAGCACACCAACGGGAAGGTCGTCGCGGTGATCGGCGACGGGGCGATGACGGGCGGAGTGGCGTTCGAGGCGATCGGTCAGGCCGGCGGTCTCGGCACGCCGATCGTGGTCGTGCTCAACGACAACGGCATGTCGATCGCGCCGAACGTCGGAGCGCTCTCACGCTATTTCAACCGGCTGAGGCTCAATCCGAAGCTGTGGCACGCGCGCTCGGGTGTCGAGGGCGGCCTCACCAAGCTCCCGGGCGGGATCGGCTCGGCCTTTGAACGGCTCGGGCCCCAACTGAAGGAGTCGATCAAGGCGTTCTGGGCGCCGGGCCTGTGGTGGGAGGAGCTGGACTGGGCCTACATGGGCGTGGTTGACGGCCATGACATGCACGCCCTGCGCCGAGCGCTTCGCGAGGCGCTTGCGGCGGAACGTCCGGTGGTGGTGCACATCGCGACCGTTAAGGGCAAGGGTTTCGCGCCCGCCGAGGAGGGTGGCCTGGAGGGCATGGAGAAGTGGCATGCCGCCAAGCCGAAGTCGATCCTGAACGGCATGCCGACCGCTCCGCCGGCCAGCCCGCTCCCGTCTCCGTCGTCCACCGCCGGCAGGCCGGATGCGGGTCGAGCGGCGCCTCAGTACACGCAGGTGTTCGGCGAGGCTCTGGTGCGCGAGTGTGGCCGCGACGAGCGCGTGGTGGGGATCACAGCCGCGATGAACTCCGGCACCGGTCTGAACATCCTGCAGGAGGTCATGCCCGAGCGCTACTTCGACGTCGGCATCGCCGAGCAGCAGGCGATCCTGTTCGCCGCGGGTCTCGCCCTGCAGGGAGTCAAGCCGGTCGCGGCGATCTACTCCACCTTCCTGCAAAGAGCATTCGACCAGATCGTCCACGACGTCTGCCTGCAGAGCCTGAACGTCGTCTTCGCGATGGACCGTGCCGGCCTGGTGGGCGATGACGGTCCCACCCATCACGGCGCGTTCGACATCGCCTACCTGAGGTGCCTGCCGAACATCGTGCTGATGGCGCCGCGCGACGAGGCGCTGCTCGTGCACATGCTGCACACCGCGCTCGATCACGACGGCCCCTCGGCGCTGCGCTATCCGCGCGGCGAGGCGGTCGGCGTGCCGCTGCCGGCGGCGCCGCTCGTGATCCCGATCGGCACCGGCGAGATCCTCAGCGAGGCG